>CAZRPA010000060.1:0-21587 GCA_964601855.1 uncultured Flavipsychrobacter sp.
ACAAGTTTCTGATTATGAAATCGAACTGGGAGGGATCAGCACTCAATTCTGGGCAATGTATTATTTGACTAGTAACAGTAATGTTTTTTCTGAAAGCACTTGCTTCTATCAATTTGCAATTAGCAGCTATATACTCAATAGGAGAAAAACGTATCACAGTACTAGACATTCCTTTTATGGACGAACTACCCCACACTAGTATTTTATTTAATGTTTCGTAGGTGCTGGATAATAGGTTTTGGAGTATATCAAGAATTTTTTCTTTTTCTTTTTCATCTACGTTTTCATCCAAATACATGTCTAAAATCATAGAGGCGTTTCCTATTGGACCTTTTAAATCATGACCAATGACTGAGAATAGTTTGTCTTTGATCATATCTGAATTTTGCAATAATGCGTAGTTTTCTGCTAACTTTTTGGCCTCTTTTTTAATTTTTGAGTTGTAAAAAAATGTAGTAATGACCAGAATGAGTAGAGAAACCAATATGACTAAACCTAGATTGTTTTGTAGTTGACTATACTCCTTGGCAAGAGTCAATTCTTTTACTTTTGTTTTAGATTCTTTAAGTTCGTTTATTGCCTGCAAGTTGTTTACTTCTTTGGCAATATTTACATTATAAATAGATTTGTTTAGCACTTCCTGCTCATGCATAGCCCTGACAGATTCTTTATACAGGCCTTCATCGTAATATATGTCAGACAGCAATTTTAGCATTTCAGCTTTTAATTGCGGGTTGTACCCCATCTCATCACACATTATGATCGCCTCTTTTACATATGCTATTGCCTCACTGGGTTTGTCTTTCATTATTTCTGAAGCCATCAAGCCAATAACTTGCACGTACCTTTCTGGTTGATGATATGCCTTAACAGAATTCTCTGCAATTTTTAAATAAAAAATTGCGCTGTCTCTTTTTTCTAAAATAGAATAAGCGTGCCCCAAATTTGTAACAGAGAGAACATTAGATTCTAAAAATTCTTTTCTTGACTTTGTACTGTCGTAGACAGTCTTGAAATTTTTTATTGCTGCTCTGAGATTTCCTTCTTTAGCAGAGATTATTCCCATATTGTTCGTGATTGTCCATTTTTCAGACATCACGAAGGAGTCATTGGGAGGGCGAATAATCAAAATATTGTAATACGATGCTGCTTTTTCTAAGTTGCCTATCTGCTCATTCAGAATAGCAAGCTTCATGTAGACCAAACCTTCTAAGAATTCATTGTTTATTTTTTTGCTTAAGCTTAGTGCACTAATAAAGAGATTGATAGACTCTACGAATTTCCCCTTTTTTCCCAATAATGTTCCATTGAAGCAAAAGGTTTTTATTATGCCTACTGTATCTTTTTGTTTTTCAAAAGCTTTCAGAACATTCTGTACTCTATTCAGTGCAATGTCTAAATTCCCTTTTTCTGCTAAAATGCCAAGTTTTATGAGATCCATCCATGCAATACCCTCTTTATAATTGTTATTGATGCAATATTCATACCCTTTTTGCTGATAATAGTCGGCTGAATCGTAGTTTGAATTCTTGAAATATTGAGCTAACTCATAGTAAGCAATACTCTTTTCTGGAGTAGTGAATGAACCAGATGTTATGAGTCGGTACTTATCAGGGTTTACTTTGCCATAAGTAATAGCGGGCAAAATAAACAGCAGTATTACAGGGATTAAAAGCTTGGAAGTGTATCTAATTTGTAGTTTCATAAAGTGATCAATTGAGAAGGGTGTGATATTAAATATCGATACAAAATAACAGAAAGATTACACGCTGTGTTACGCTAATGTTAGTAGTATCGTCAAAAAACATTGATATGATGCTAACAAATCTATGAGATGCAGTAATATTGCCTACATTGAAAAAACACAACTTTATAAAAACAAACCGTACTCTCTTATCACTAAATAGTATGAGTGTATAGGATACTTGTACATGTTGAAAATACACGCAAACGTACCTTTGTATTAACTATAAAAATAGCATGAGCCAAGAGATAGATATACTGAGAAAAGAGATAGCACCGCTACGCGAGGAACTGGTAAACCACCCTTTATACGCCTGTATAAAAACACTCAAAGACTTGAATGTTTTTATGGAACATCACGTGTTTGCTGTATGGGATTTTATGTCTTTGCTGAAGTCATTGCAACGCCAACTGACGTGTATAGATGTGCCGTGGGTGCCCAAAGGTAATGCTGCGACCCGCTACCTCATCAATGAGATAGTAACAGGCGAAGAAAGTGATGTGGACCAAAAAGGTGTGAGACAAAGTCACTTTGAGCTGTACCTCACTGCTATGAAAGAAGCCGGCAGCAATACTGCTGCTGTAGATAACCTAGTAATGCAGGTAGGCAACGGCATAAGTGTAAATGATGCACTGGCGGTAACAAACGTACCTAAGGCTGTATCTGATTTTGTAAACAATACATTTCATACCATTGCCACTGGCAAAGCGCATATCATGGCTGCGGTGTTTACGTTTGGTAGAGAAGACTTGATACCCGGCATGTTTTTGTCGTTTGTAGCAGAGCTTAATAAACAAACCAATCATAAAGTGAGTACATTCCAGTATTACCTAGAACGCCATATAGAAGTAGACGGAGAGCACCACTCGATACTAGCATATGAAATGACAGAACAACTCTGCACTAATAATCCAAAGTACTGGGCTGAAGCTACAGATGCGGTGAAAGAAGCTCTGAAAGCCCGCATAGCCCTGTGGAATCATATCTACCAGATCATTAGCAATAATCAATAATCAGTATTGGTGTTTTTGCACCACTATTTATTCCTAGTTGCCGCACCAGTATACTACAGACGAGCATTGCGCTAAGTTAGGGGTGCTTTGTGTGCAGGCATCGTTGGTGCTATTGGAGTACCTGAACGTAAGTGTGTGCTGCCCTGCAGCTACAGTGTAGTATATGCTTGTGTCACCTGCCGCTAAGGTATTAATTTTGGAGTCATCACATTTAACACTATAGGTACTGTTGGTAGATCAATTACAAATAATGAGCAACAGGATAAGTGAATGAATGGAAACCGTTATTTTCTTTGATTAAACTGTTGTTATTAATTACTGCACCAATACACCATAGAAGAACATTGTGCTACATTGGGTGTGCTGGGTGTGCATGAACTAGTTGAAGAATTGGAGTACCTAAATTCAAGAGTATGCTGCCCTGCGGCAACTGTAAAGACATCGCTTGTGGCTCCAGCAGCAACAGTTGTAATAATGGAACCATCCCAAATAACGGTGTAAGTACTACTCGAGGAGCGGTTACTAAATTTCACCTCTGCTGTATTGTTTATTACACAAGGAAGAATTTTTGTTTCGCAACGAGACCCTGTGTAGCCAGAAAGGCATACGCAACTACCACCATTGCAGGAGCCTCCATTAAGGCAACTTATGTCTTTGCACGGATCTTTGGTGCAGGATACAGAAAGCGTGATGCTGAAAGTAGCAATTGTGAGCAAACTAGCTATTAAAACAGATATACGCATAATACAGTATTTTTGGGTGAGAACTGAAATGTAAAAATATACTGCGTTTACTGCCAGACAAATGACCTTTGTCAATGATAAAACTGTGTTTCGTCAGTTTGTGAATTAGCGCTTTATCTAATCAGTTTCTTCTACTATTTCGTGTATTACTTTGTCCATTTCACTTACTGCATCTTTCAATCCATCAAGCATGTGTGAATAATTTTCGCTATCAGGGTTGTTGTTATTCAGATAGTTTATTATGCCTTGTATGGTAGTAAGTGGTCCACGTAATTTGTGCGATTGCACCCAAGCTATAGATAGTAGTTGTTTGTTGTTTTTTTCTAATATTTTTATCAGTTTCAGATACTCGGTAATGTCTCTTCTATAGCAGCTCACACCCGTTATTACACCATGTTCGTCTACAATAGGTCTGAATCTTACCTCAATGTCAGGTTCTTCGTTATTGTGCCTTATTCCCTTCTCTATTGGCTCATACTGCAATCCCGCCAGTACTCTTTGGTAGCAGGTTATAAGTTTGTTGTAGAATAGTGGTGCATGTGCCTGTATGAGTAACTCTGGTTTGCCTACTTCGGGGTATGCACCAAAGTATTGGTACATAGCTTTTCTGTAGGCTTTGTTGAATGCCAAAAGCACGAAATTTTTGTCTACTGACCATAAAAAGTCATCGGTGTTTTCTATGAGGGATAAGAAGTTTTGCTGGTCCTTTTTTATTTTATTTTGCAGTTTTTCTTCTACCTCAGCACTTTCACTTACTATTTTTTTGTTTTGTTGCTCCAGGCTCTCATGTCGTTTTTTGTACACCCTTATTATATATAGTATCAGTAAAACAGACACCAAAACAAGCAACACGAGAACTGCAGTACGCAGCTTGTTTATTTTTACATCCTTTTCCAGCGATCCTATTTTTTGCTTGTCTGCCTCTCTTATTATTCCTTGCTCCAGATCATTAACAATTATTTTTTGTGCTTTTAGCCATTTCTGCTCATGAATGTTGTGGTGGGTATTGAGGTAATATATGGCATCAGTATAGTTGTTTAGCTTGATGTGGTATTTGAAATGAATGTCCGATAACCTGTAAGCTATTTCCAGAGTGTCATTTGAGAAACCTAAACGTTCAATATGAGATTTTAATGAATCGCAATATAATAATTGTGTTTTTGCTTCAGCCAATCTACCATCTTCAATGTAAATTGAGGCTAATTTTAGTTTGTTGAAAATCCTGTCGCCCATATCACCACTTGTACTCACATTGAGCGATAAGCTTTTAAGTAAGTAAAATTCGGCAGAATCTTTTTTGCCAAGTAACATATATGCACTACCGATGTTGCCTTGTATGACAGATTCTGCTACATCCCAATAGTGATTTTGAGTTGGGTATTGGGGTTCATTGATTGTTATATAATTCAGTGTCTTATAATAGTAATAGATTGCACTATCGGGCATACCTGCTTTCTCGTACGATACACCAATATTGGATATTGTTTCCTGACCACGGAATGACTCAATAAAATTCATCTTATTACATTGTTCTAGCTTTTCAGCCGACTGCTTGAATAGGTGTGCGGCATGTAGATATTTTCCACTACGATAATATGCCATACCTATCCTGAACAAATAACTACTCTCTTTGCACGGAAAAGCAGAATTGCTAACAAGCTCGCGAGCCAAATTGTAGTATTTGAATGCTACGTCATATTTGTCTGACGAAAATGCAGCATCAGCCATAGCCAGATAAGCATTGAATTTGTATCCGGTATCTTCTTTTACAGCAGGGTCGGAAGTAGCAAGATGATACATTGAATCGGCATACAGCTCAGCTAAGTGCATGTCTGGCAAATAGTGTAAAAAAATGGTGTGCTTACGATTATAGATTTTGAATTTGGTAGTAGTAGATAGTGTAAAGTTTTTTGATGCAGAATCAATATATTGTATGCATTTTTTGGGTCCGGCTGTGTCATTTATACGCGATATATGATCTAGCAAAAGCTGCTCCTCTGCATCGGTTATTGGTATTAATTGTGTGTTATTGCAAGAGCATAAAGCGACAGCCCACACCATAAGGAATGCATAAAATAAATGGATGTGGGTTGTTTTCAACATTGCTAAGATCTAATCTTGTTGTAGTAAGTCAGTATTGCATGCAACAATTCGGCATGTAGTATTTATAAAATTTTCTTTCTACTTTCTTTGATGTGATGCACTATTCCTGTTATAATACTCTCTGTAAGTGGTTTCAGTGCATATCCTGTAACGTTTTTATTGGCATTAGCCTTGTCAGAGTCTGCTTTGTTTATAGAGGACGAAAGCACATATATGGCGCAGTTCTTTTTTATTTCATCATTTAGCTTGTCATAGCTTTCCAGAAAATCCCAACCATCTACCAAAGGCATATATATGTCTAACAATACAATGTGTAATAAGTCAACTTTTTTCCCGCTTTGCTCTTTAATATACTCCAAGCCGATTAATGGGTCTGTGAACTCAACGATTTGCGAATTTGGGTAATTGTTTTTAAGAATATACTTGCTAAGCAAATTGTTCATGGACACATCGTCTATCAATATGAAACAATATTCTTCAGTAATGTTTGTACTCATAATTTATTTTTGTTTCCCTAGTTTTTTGTTTAAGACGTGTACCATTAGGTGTATCGACTCACTTGTCAATGGTTTCACAAGGTAATACTCTACATGTTTATCTGCATTGGCTTTCATCATGTCTTTTTTGTCTACAGATGATGAAAGGATATAGATCTTAATTCTATCTTTTAATGAAGGGTCATAACTTTCGAACTCTTTCAAAAAATCCCAAGCATCCATTTCAGGCATTATTATATCTAGAAGCAGCACAGCCACTTCAGTATTATGGGGCTGGCCATATCTGGATACTATATAATCCAATCCTTCTCTAGCGGTCAGAAAACTGTTTACTGTAGCTTCAGCGTAAAGTTTGTTAATGATTTTGGTACAAAGCATGTTGTTTACTTTGTCGTCATCAACTATAATAAAATTATTGAAATGTTCCATGTTTATTCCTCCTTGTTGTTTTTTAATGCCGTTACTCAGCGTACTCCATTATAAATTTAATGTTATTATGCTCTTCACAATTTACAGAAAATACACCACCCATGTTCTCAATTATTGCTTTTACATACAATAATTTTATACTTCCGCCATTAAGATGTTGATAGAGCTTTCTGTATATAACAGAAATACTATCATCGTTATCTTTTAGCCGGAATCCTAGTTGTTCATCTTCTAGTATAAGCTGCGTTTTGTCGTTTGTCTTGTTGCTGTATGCTTTTATCTGGGTGTATGTTCTGCCTTCAGAATGTTTCACAAAATTGAGCATAAGTTGCAAACATGCTTCAAAAAGGTAGTATCTGTCAGTTTTTAGATAACTGACTTGCGAAAAATCAGTAATCAGGTTTATGTGAGTGTCGGGTAGTAAAGTATTTAGGTTTTGCTTCAGATCAGAAAACATTCTTGATAGGTCTATGTTATCTGTATTTATCATGGCATGGCCTTTTACCAGCAGTGTGTTGTGCAGGTCTCTTATTACCTCGTCTAGTTTTTGGGCTATTCTACCCACCTCGCCATTCAGTTCTTTTGTGTCTGCCTCGCTTAGTGTGTGTTCAGATATGAGCGCTGATACACCCAGTAGGTCGGCTACTTTAGCTCTGAAATTGTGAGACACTAAATAGGTAAAGTCTTCAAGGCTTCTATTGCGCAGGCTGAGGTCCTTTATCAGCTTATCTTGTTTTATTAACGCAACTTTACTTTCGTATCGTAGCTTGATTGCGTTCAGCGCGTACGTAACTTTGTTCGATATTCGCTCCAGTATCCCAATTTCTGGCAAGTCAAAGACATTTATTTTGTCTGAGTATATGCATAATACGCATTTCTGACCATCAATTAAGCTAATAGGCAAACTTATAGATGCGTGAATGTTGTGAGTAATTGCATTTTGTAACCAAGGAGAGAAAAATAAAGAATTAGAAAAATCATTTACTGCCTGCGTTTTGCCAGTACGTAGCGCAGTAGAGGTAGGGCCGTTTTTTTGAACATCGTTATTTAAATCTATCATGAAGTTGTCTAGATAATGTACTGCTGAGCCATACTTGTGCATAGGGTATATCAGCTGTTTATCATGCAACGGATCAGGAGCAAACCCAAACCATACTAGCTGATATCCACCCATTTGAATGATTTTTTTGCACACCTCATCAATCATATCAAAATCGTCGGTGGCATTATATATTATGTTCTCTACTTCATTAAGCAGATTAAGTTCTCTTATCAGTTTGACATTACCTAATCTAATAGTTTCGGCCTCGGTTATTATTTCTGAATATATTATTATTCCCCCTATGCTTTCATCCTCTTTTTTCCAAGGCGTTATCTCCCATCGCACATATTCTACTTTGCCATTCGGCATATAAAAAATATCGTGATCTTTTTTTTCTGTTGCTCCGGCCAAGCAACGTTTATGCACCATTCTCCAATCATCAGATACATTAGTGAATAAAGAGTAGTAATTTTTTCCCAGTACATTTTCTTCTTCAAGCCCATAGCGCAACAGCCACTTTTTGCTAGCAGATACAATGTTCATGTCCATGTCATATACTGCAATAGATACAGGTATGCTGGTAACCAATGACTTTAATGTCAGGCGCTCAATATTTTTACCTGCACTAGTTATTGTAATCAATTTATTTTTCAAAAGTTGGAATCTGTTGCGATATAATTATTATTTTCAGTGTAGCTAATTGCTTAATGTGACACATGGAATGTACAACACCATAATTAGTATGCATTAAGCATTATCTACCATACAGTAATCTAAAATTATTGAATTAGTAAATTACCCGTCAAAGGTATCGTATATTAGTAATATAAGTAGCTACTAATGTTAGTGGGTAGTGCAGAAAAATGGGTAATTAATAAACAATGCATACTTTCATAAAGCCAAATAGCTGCAACGACTTGTTGCAGCTATTTGGCTTTATGAGGATATATCCTACTTACAGATTAAATTCCATCCACTGGTTTTTCTGTTTCAGCGATGGCTGGCGTATGATTGATGTCGAAAACAATTTTCTTTTCTGTTTCGTTGTATTCAGCAGTTACTGTATCGCCCGATTTTATTCTGTGGTTAAGAATTTCTTCAGCCAGCGGATCTTCTAGGTATTTCTGAATGGCTCTATGCAGCGGACGAGCACCAAATTGCTGGTCGTATCCTTTTTCTGCTATGAACTTTTTAGCACTGTCGGTGAGTTGTAGTGTAAAGCCCAATGCATTGAGGCGCTTAAGCACATCTTTCATTATGATATCTATGATCTGTGCAATGTGCGATTCGTCGAGCGAATTGAATATTACCACATCATCTATACGGTTTAGAAACTCTGGCGAGAAGGTACGTTTCAGTGCTTTTTCTATTACACCGCGGCTGGTTTCTTCGCTGCTAGTTGTTTTGGCAGTAGTAGCAAAACCTACACCTGTTCCAAAATCCTTAAGCTGACGAGCACCAATGTTAGACGTCATGATAATGAGCGTGTTTTTGAAGTCTACTTTTCTACCTAATCCGTCTGTAAGTTGACCATCGTCTAATACCTGCAACATAATGTTGAAGATATCGGGGTGTGCTTTTTCTATTTCGTCCAGCAGCACCACAGAGTATGGTTTGCGTCTTACCTTTTCGGTAAGTTGTCCGCCTTCTTCATAACCCACATATCCGGGAGGAGCACCTATGAGGCGGCTAAGCGAAAATTTCTCCATGTATTCGCTCATATCTACCCTTATCAGCGCATCTTCACCGTCAAACATGTATCGGGCCAATGCACGCGCAAGTTCTGTTTTACCTACACCGGTAGGTCCCAGAAATATAAACGAACCTATAGGCTTGCGAGGGTCTTTTAGTCCTACTCTGTTTCGCTGTATGGCTTTTACTATTTTATTGATAGCATCATCTTGGCCCACTACAGCCCCCTGCAGGTCGTCGCCCATGCGGCGCAGTTTGGCACTTTCTGCCTCTACCATCCGCATTACGGGTATACCCGTCATCATACTTATTACTTCTGCTATCGCTTCTTCGTTGATAGGGAAACGTTTGTGTTTTGCTTCCTCTTCCCACTCAGCTTTTGCACGTTCTAGCTCTTCGCCCAGTCGTTTTTCACGGTCGCGTAGTGCAGCTGCTTCTTCAAACCGCTGACTCTTAACTACCTTGTTTTTCTCTTGTTTAATATCCTCTATCTGTTTTTCCAGATCCAGAATACTCTGCGGCACATTGATGTTTTTCAGGTGTACTCTGGCACCAGCTTCGTCCATTACATCTATAGCTTTGTCGGGCAGTAGCCTGTCGGTCATGTAGCGGTCGCTGAGTTTCACACATGCTTCTATCGACTCTGCATCGTATATCACATTGTGGAAGTCTTCGTACTTAGAGCGTATATTGTTGAGGATAATAATAGTTTCTTCTACGCTTGGTGGTTCTATCAGTACTTTCTGAAAACGACGATCCAATGCGCCATCTTTTTCTATGTACATGCGGTATTCATCGAGCGTAGATGCACCTATGCATTGCAGGTCGCCACGGGCTAGCGCTGGCTTAAAGATATTAGACGCATCGAGCGAGCCTGAAGCACCACCTGCACCAACGATTGTGTGAATCTCGTCGATAAAAAGAATGACATCACGGTTTTTTTCCAGTTCGTTCATTATAGCTTTCATTCGTTCTTCAAACTGGCCACGGTATTTAGTACCAGCTACAAGCGCAGCCAGATCTAAACTAATAACACGTTTGTCGAACAATACTCTCGATACCTTGCGCTGCACTATGCGTAATGCTAATCCTTCTACTATTGCTGTTTTACCCACGCCAGGTTCCCCTATCAGTATAGGATTGTTCTTTTTGCGGCGCGATAGTATTTGCGATACGCGTTCTATTTCTTCTTCTCTGCCCACTATAGGGTCCAGATTACCCAGTTCTGCAAACTTGGTGATGTCTCTACCGAAGTTGTCAAGCACAGGTGTTTTAGATTTTGTGTTGCCTGCAGCTGGTTTGCGTTGTTGGTATTGCTGTTTGCGTTCTTCATCATCTTCAAAGTCGTCAGACCCTGGGTCATTGTATTCGCTGGTGGGGCTACCACCTTGCAGTATGCTCAGCTCACCTTTAAAACGCTCATAGTCTACATCCAGATTGCCCAAAATCTGTGTAGCAACGTTTTCTTTGTTTTTGAGTATCGATAGCATCAGGTGTTCAGTTTCTACTGATGTACTTTTTAGTGCTTTTGCTTCCAGTACAGTAATGCGTATTACTTTTTCAGCTTGCTTGGTGAGAGGCAAACTGTTGATATTAAGCAGGGGCTTGCTGTTTTTATCTTTTATGGCACTTTCGAGTTCTTTGCGGAGCTCAAAAAGATCTACCTGCATGCTGTGCAGAACCTTTAGCGCCATACCATCGCCCTCACGAATGAGACCTAACAGCAGGTGCTCTGTACCTATAAAATCATTACCGAGCCTCAGTGCTTCCTCCCTACTGTACGATATGATCTCTTTGACTTTTGGCGAGAAATTTGAATCCATGAATAGTCCTGATTTTTGAATAAAGTTAGTGATTAAATAAGAATCGAAGTATTGCCAATTGTTATAAACGTATCGCCGATTGTGGGTAATTCGCCATATTAACTTTGCCTTCACACTGCGGGCAAAAAAAATGCGGTAAATATGCAGGATTGATTATTTTTAGTTCAACAAGCCTCATCAACACCGATACTGCAACCACCAAAACCTCAACTGAGATACGAAAAAAAGTATGCTCTCGGTTGGTAGTAGCCCTGAGTTTCCTTAACAATACTAAAACTGTATCCAATGGACTTCAAAATTGATACCAGAGACACCTTTTCGGTAATTACACCCGAATCTGAAAACATAACGGTAAATATGACAGACGACCTGCGCAGCACATTTGAGAAAATGAGACAAAGCGGCAGTCAAAATTTTATAGTAGACTTCCAAAATTGTAAAACGATAGAGGACGATGCTCAGCAAAGCTTAGTAGACATGCACGAAGAATGTTACTCTATGGGCAGATCGCTGGTGTTTACTGGTGTGAAGGGCAAGGTGCTGGCATCGCTGAAAGGCAGCGAAACAGATACTCTGCTGAATGTAACTCCCAAAATGATAGAGGCTATAGACATAATAAGTATGGAAATACTGGAGCGCGACCTGTATGGCGAAGAAAGTTAGTAGGATAGTATATGGTGGGTTTTTGCTTAATTTGCGTTCTCAATTATTGTAACAGAGGTATACCAGATAGCTATTTTGTGTAAAGGTACTCTGCTGTCAAAGGTAATACGCAGTATGAAACGTACATTGATAATGATCCGGCATGCTAAATCGAGCTGGGCAAACCCATTACAAAGCGATTATGACCGACCACTAAATGATCGTGGTACAAAAGATGCACCGGAAATGGGTGCCCGCCTTAAAAAAGCGGGTCTGATGCCCGACCTCATAATATCGAGTACGGCAAAAAGAACAAAAGAAACAGCTCATCACCTTGCTGAGCAACTAGGCTACAATGTGGCTAAGATAAGATGGGAAGAGAAGCTGTATCATTGCATACCAGCTGTGCTGGAAGAGGTGCTATATGAGGTGGCAGATACTGTAAAAATAGTAATGGTGGTGGCACACAATCCGGGCATTACTGAGTTTGTTAATCAACTCTCGCCCGATTTTTTTACTGGCAACATGCCCACTTGTGCAGTAGTAGGTGCCACTTTCGAGGCAAAGCGGTGGGAAGACTTCCCGATAGCAAAACGAAAAGTAATATTATTTGATTATCCCAAAAATGAACATGACTCCTAATAAAACCACCGTACAGGTTACCGTAATACTTGAAAAACTTTTTGAAGACCATTTTCAGAAAGCACCAGAATCGATAGAGGCGCTTGCCGTATCGGGTTCTGACAGAAGATATTACCGGCTCATGGCAGGAAAAACATCAGCTATTGGTACATACAACACTAATATAGCTGAAAACAACACCTTTTTCTACTTCACAGAGCTACTACGTAAACATCAGGTAAACGTACCTGAGGTGTTTGCTATTAACAAAGATCGTAGAGCGTACTTGCAACAAGATTTGGGTGGCACTTCTCTGTTTGACCTCATAACCAAGGACGGTTTTACAGATGCCAATCGTAAACTATACCACAAGTCGCTGGCACAATTGGCGAGAATGCAGTGGATAGCTGGTAGAGAAGCCGACTACAAGCAGTGTTTTGCCTCAAAACAGTTTGACGAAAAGGCAATCATGTCTGATCTACTGTATTTCAAGTATTACTTTGCCGACCTTCAAAACATACCTTACGACAGATCGCTGCTAATAAGTGAAATGGAACTGCTGAGCAAAGACCTGGGCAGGGTGCAGCCACAAACATTGATGTATCGCGACTTTCAGAGCCGCAATATTATGGTGTATGAAGGCAAAATTTTCTTTATAGATTATCAGGGTTGTATGCAAGGTCCTCCGCAATACGACCTAGCATCACTGCTGTGGCAAGCCAAAGCTCAACTGCCTGAGGCATGGAAAGAAGACCTGCTGAATGGCTACATAAGCAGCCTTGCCGACCTGCATGTGCCCCGTATGGATGAAATCCACTTCAGGCGAGGCTATGTACAGTTTGTGCTAGTGCGCCTACTACAGGTGCTCGGTTCTTATGGTTTCAGAGGGTTGTTGCAGCACAAGGCGCACTTTCTTACCAGTATCGGTCCGGCTCTGAAAAATTTGGACTCTTTTCTCTCAAATCACCCCCAAACTCCAGCTTACCCAGAGTTGAGGTCGTTGCTGGAAAAAGTGTCATCTAAAGAGATGCAAGACCGATATGCAACGGTTGTAGTAGACAAAGAGCCTAAACTAGAGGTGCAGATATGTAGTTTTTCATACAAAGGTGGTGTACCCAAAACAGCCAGCCCACATGGTGGTGGGTTTGTGTTTGACTGTAGGGGTATACTGAACCCTGGAAGATATGCTGCTTACAAGCACCTTACCGGCAACGAGGAGATGGTGCGCCAATTTCTGGAGCGCGAAACCAAGATGCCCGACTTTATGAACCATGTATATGCGTTGGTAGCCATAAATGTAGATGATTATATAGCCAGAGGGTTTGAGCAGTTGAGCGTATCTTTTGGTTGTACTGGTGGGCAACACCGCTCTGTATATGCAGCTAATCAGCTAGCTATGCACCTTAAAGCCCGCTACAACATTAAAGTTACCGTCACCCACCTCAACGAAAAGAAATGGGTACTTAGCGAAGAAATAACTGACTAACCAATAACAAACGTCGTACAGAAACACCCGTTGCATGTAAGTGACGGGTGTTTTTATTTCATACCCTCCACCTTATCAGTATCCTCACTATTAGTATCAGTATTTACAATTCAGTGTACGGTAATATTTCAGTATTTTTGTGGCAAATATTACAACAATGTTAAAGACAGGCAACACAATAGTGAGTATATATACCGAAATGACCCCCAACCCTGAAACCATGAAGTTTGTAGCTAACAAACTTCTTTATCCAGGCAAAAGCATTGATTTTCCTGACGAAGCTGCTGCGGGTCCTTCGCCATTGGCTAAAGAATTGTTTGCATTTCCTTTTATCAGGAGTGTATTTATAGCTAGCAATTTTGTGACCTTATCTAAAACTCCTGAAACTAACTGGGATGATGTAATACCCTCTGTAAGGCAGTTTCTGAAAGAATATCTGGAAGAAGGCAAAGCAGTAATTAACGAAGACCAGATAGTAGCACCTAAGGAAAGTAACATAGCCAGCGCAGACGATACTGACGTAGTAGTGCGCATAAAAGAACTACTGGAAAACTACGTAAAACCAGCTGTAGAGATGGATGGCGGTGCTATAAGCTTCAAGGGTTTTGATAATGGTACAGTAACACTGATGCTGCAGGGCTCTTGCTCGGGCTGTCCATCATCTATGATAACCCTGAAAACAGGTATAGAAGGTATGATGAAGCGTATGATACCAGAGGTAAAAGAAGTAGTGGCTGAAGCAGAATAACACAACAGTATATAGTATTTAAAACGGCGGCCATTGGTCGCCGTTTGCATGAATGGTATTTAAGCCGAAAAAGTGCTAATTTTATAGTTCATATTTTCTGTAAACAAACCAGATAAAAGTAATTAGTGTACGGTAACAACTGAAAATTATTTGGTTATTTGGCCACACACTGATGGATACACAGCAATGAACATTCAAAACAATTATGTAGCCATAATGGCTGGTGGTATAGGCAGCAGATTTTGGCCAGAAAGTCGTACAAATCTCCCCAAACAGTTTTTGGACTTGCTGGGTACTGGCAAGTCGCTGATACAGTGGACTTACAACCGCTTTAAGCATATATGCCCTAAGGAAAACATATACTTCATCACCAATGAACAGTATATGGATACCCTGCGCGAACAAATACCCGAGATAAGCGATGCCAACATCATCAGTGAGCCTTCGCGCAAGAACACTGCCCCTTGTGCTGCTTATTTTGCACATAAAATAATGGCACTCAACCCAGATGCCAACATCATTATGTCGCCAGCAGACCACCTGATAATGGATGAGCACGCCTTTGAGCGCAGTGCGCATGAGGCGCTGGAGTTTGTATCGAAGCACAAATCTCTGCTGACGTTGGGTATAAAACCATCGCGCCCCGATACGGGTTATGGGTATATACAGTACGATGTGGAGCAGGAGATAGATAAAATATACAGGGTAAAAACATTTACCGAAAAACCACCACTGGAATTGGCACGCACTTTTCTGAAAAGTGGGGACTTTCTGTGGAACTCAGGCATATTTGTATGGAATGTGCAAACTATAATGGAAGCGCTGAAAAACTATCTGCCGGAGATGCACGAGGTGTTTCTGCAAGCTACAGAGCAGTATAACACACCAGCAGAGCACGATGCTATAGTGCGCCTGTATCCGCACTGCACCAATATCTCTATTGACTATGGTATAATGGAGAAAGCCCGCAATGTATATGTGATACCGGCATACTTTGGCTGGTGCGACCTAGGTACTTGGGAGTCGGCATATGACAACTGTGAAAAAGACTATTTGGGTAATGCTGTACTGGGCAAAAATGTAATGGTTATAGACGCTACAGAGTGTATGGTAAAAGCCCCCAACGATAAGCTGGTGGTGCTGCAAGGGTTGGAAAAATTTATAGTAATAGATACCCCCGATGTGCTGCTTATATGCGAACGCAACCGTGAGCAACAGATAAAAGAATATGTAGCAGAGGTGAAACGAAATATGGGCGATAAGTATCTGTAGCTGGTAGCCACAGATACTATCTTGCGCCCAAAGTCGGCAAGCTAAATCAGCTTGCCGACTTTTTTATGTCTACTACTCTTACCTGTAAGCGGGTATTGCCGTTGTGTTCGTTTTCTTCTATGTTGTACACCATATCAAATGGTCCGTTGCGCACCAGCTCATACTTGTCGCCTATGCCAAACCCTATGCCCTCTATAATGGCACCATTGCGTTGGTGTGCTACTATGCGCAGGTGTTGTTCTTTCACTACTATTGATGACCCCTGATAGTCGTAAAGTCCACGAGTAAGAAACACAGGTTTCATATTGGCAGGACCAAAAGGCTCAAACTGCCTGAGCAGGTTGAAGAATGCAGGTTTTACCAATGCCAGTGGTATCTCAGCATCTATTTCTATTTCAGGCACTTGCTGCTCTGCTGTGATAGACGCAGCCACAGCTTCCTCAAACCGCTGAATGAACTCATCTACCCGTTTTTCGTCTAGGGTCATACCTGCAGCAAAGAAGTGACCACCGTAGTTTTCCAGTATATCGCGGCACTGGTGTATAGCCTCATAAATATTGAATCCCGCTACCGACCTTGCAGAGCCCGTAGCCTTGCCGTTGGCAGAAGTGAGTACTATAGTAGGGCGATAGTAATGGTCTATAAGGCGCGACGCCACTATACCCACTACACCCTTGTGCCAGTGCGACCTGAAGAGTACCGTGGATTTTTTGAGTCTGGCATCTTTGTCGTCATTCAGTATCCCCAGTGCTTCTTCTGTTATGTTTTTATCTACTTCTTTTCGGTCATCATTGTCTGAATGCAGGGCTGCGGCAAGGGCGGGTATTTTGTCGGGGTCGCACTCTATGAAAAACTCTACTGCCTTTCGTGCATCATCCATTCGTCCGGCGGCATTCACCCTCGGTCCTATTACAAAAACCAAGTCCGATATACACAATGATCGCTGCACACCACCTAGCTCTTTGAGGGTGGCAATAGCCAGACACGGACATTCATTGATCTGTTTTACACCAAAGTGTGCCAGTATACGGTTTTCGCCATCTATAGGCACTATATCTGCGGCTATACTGGTAGCTACCAGGTCCAGATAGGTATATACATTCTCCATTGGCTGCTTCCAGTGTATGGCCAGTGCCGATACCAGCTTGAAGCCAATGCCGCACCCACTCAATTCTTTGAATGGGTAGGGGCAGTCTTTTTGTTTAGGATTGAGAATGGCATAAGCTGGCGGCAAGTGCGCATCGGGTAAGTGGTGATCGCACACGATAACCTCTATACCCAGCGACTGTGCATAGGTAATCATTTCTACCGATTTAATACCACAATCCAGAGTTATCATCAGGGTATAACCATTGGCATGGGCATAGTCTATACCCTGTTTAGATATACCATACCCTTCGCGGTAGCGGTGCGGTATGTAGTAAGCAAGTTCACCTTTATAGTTTTTGCGCAGAAAGCTATACACAAGCGAAACGGCAGTTGTGCCATCTACATCGTAGTCGCCATATACTATTATACGTTCGTGCCACTCTATAGCCTCAGTTATGCGCTCCACAGCTCGTTTCATTCCCTTCATCAGGAACGGATCATGAAGATGTGTGAGCTCTGGCCGAAAAAAGAGCCGGGCACTTTCGTAATCTTTGATACCACGCACAGCCAGCAGCCTGCAAATGGCGGGCTGTACCTGCAACTCATTATATAGCCTGTTTACTACTGCTTCATCTGCGGCCTTTATTGTCCATCTCTTATCAGGCTTCATTCCCAAAATCCAATTGTTGTATTGCTTCGTGATACACTGTTAGCCATGAGCTGAGGGTATCGCAGAAGCTGCTTTGTTCGATATTAGCAAAAAAATCGCCTTCGCTCATTATTTGCTCTAGTAGACGATCTTGAGCTTGTATGCACTGTATAGCAGTGTTGTAAGGTATGTGGCTGAAAGACACCATTTCGTATACCGAAATGAACCTTTCAGGGTAGCGTGTCCCTAATTCTTTTTCTATCTTTTTGCGTTCCAGAAAGCGAGGATCAGCTACTTTGTCGCGCATTTCTATAAAGTTGGCTAGTGCCAGTGCTCCCACAGCATCTCCATTGGGTTTGCGCAGTCGCTGATACTCTGGTAGAATGGTAGCCCAGTCTGTTGCTCCGTTTTGCGCGGCATCGTCTAGCAAACCTGCCAGAACGGTACAATCCTCAAAGCCCGCATTCATACCCTGACCATAAAATGGTACAATGGCGTGTGCAGCATCACCTATCAGCGCACTTTTGTCTTGGTAATGCCACGGGAATATATGAGTGGTAACAAGCGATGAGGTAGGATTAGTAAAGAAATCTTCTATCAGCCCAGGCATCATAGCCTTTGCATCGGCAAACTGTGTATCGAAGAGGTGATGTACATCTTGCTCGGTATTCAGCTTGCTGAAAGCCACCTCACCCTCATAAGGCATAAACAGTGTACAGGTAAATGTGCCATCAGTATTAGGGAGGGCTATCATCATATACTTGCCTCTGGGCCATATGTGCAGGGCTTCTTTTTCCATTTGCCAGCTACCTGCTGCATCCGGTACTATAGTTAGTTCTTTGTATCCATATTCTAGGTAGTGTTGGTCGCAGTTAACCCTGTTCATATGGGTGTAGCTATTGCGAAGGGCAGAGAATGCACCATCGGCACCAAAGAGAATATCTGCCTGAACAGTTTTTTCTTCCTCGCCATGCACCATGTGTATGGTGTTGGTAGGTACATCTACATGAGTACAACGGTGATTGAAGTGTATGCTGGCTCCAGAAGACTCGGCAAGAGAAATTAGTTTTTTATTGAGGTCCCCTCTGCTCACAGAATAAATGGCCTCATTGTTTTTGCTGTAGGGCTGAAAGACTGTTTGTCCATTGGTCTGATGAAGTAAACGACCATACATTGGGATGGCTATTGGGTCTATCTCTGAGCGCAGACCTGCCAGATCCAGCGCCTTCCAACCACGGGCACTCATTGCCAGATTGATGGACTTGCCTGCGTATGCTGACGCTAGGCGCATGTCTGGGCGACGCTCATAAACAGATACTTCATAACCGCGCGTGCGGAGGATGATAGCAAGGAGCGAACCTACCAGACCAGCCCCTTGTATTGTAACATTGCGTGACATAAAATAAAGTATAAAATCAGATTAAATAATAAAACACAGACTGCTGTAGCAGTTGATTATTGCATGCAACGGAGAATCCCCGCACTACATGTGCAGTGCCAAAACAGTATAAGTGGCAATGTAAGCATTATTGCGGCAACGAACAATGATTATCGTTAGCCAAGGCGCATAAATACTGTTATTCTATATAGGTATAGGTGCAGTATATCATAGGATTAAGGAAATATCCACCCTTACGTTGCGCATCATGTGCATCGTAGTAAATCCATTTTTTGCTGAATGGGCTCCGGCTATAGGTGCGCGATGGCTTGCCGTAGTCGCTGGTAAGACCCAGTACCTGACCATTGTAATTGCTGACCTCTGGGTTTTTGGCTGACTGTAGCGACTGACGAGTGTTGCCAAAACCAGCTATCCACTCTACCGATACAAACAAACCCTGACCCACAGGTATTTTTTTGCTGCTCACGTCTATTTTCACCCAGGTGTTAGCCTCTGTAGCCTGTACTATGAGGTTTGTATCTGTGACCTCGTGTTGTGGCAGGGTGTCCCATTGGTATACATGCACCCTGAACCGAGTAGTAAAGTCGCCCTCATCTGTTATGAAAACATAGATAGCTTTCAGTGTGCCGCCATGCAGAGCAGTATCTGACTTGAGGCGAATAGCGGTTTCAGAGCCATAGTAGCGGTAGCAGTCGCCGGTGTAGCTCAGTTGACGGCGGCTTTTGCCCAGGGTAGCTAGCTTAGGAGTGCCCTTTTTGCTGGTTATGGCCACTTCTTTTAGGTTGGCAGCCTTGGTTTTTAGCTCCACTATCAGCGAATCATTGAGCGGCAAAATGTCCGTATTGATTTCTTTTCGCTCGTATCCCAGACACGATATAACCAATGTGTTGATAAAGGATGCATCGCCACTGAAGGAGAAAAAGCCATTTTCGTCGCAATACACACCTTGGTGTTTGTCCTTCACCTCTACCACAGCAAAGGGTATGCCCTGCCGCTGGCGGTCTATGACCCTGCCCACAAAAAACCTGTTTTGTGCCCAGCAAGACAGTGACAGCATAAGTACAGTGAATAAAAATAGATACCTCATGGTGGGTCAAAAATAGAAAGTATGTGGGAGAAAGTACACGATGAATGTGAATAGGTAAGCATCAAACAATAAATGCTAGCCATATTTGTTGACTTATATTCGTGTTAGGGGCATAACGTAGACTGCAAATGATGATTATTAAGAGCCATTGTAAGCCTTCCTTTGGCAATAATGACTTCTAAAAACCACCTAATATGCAGTGCTAGAAATAGTTGAATTATTGCAAAATAGATGACAGATTCAGTGTGCTGCGAAAACAGGGGAGAATGTGGTAAATTTGTTATTAAATGAGCAAACCTCTGAAAATATTGACCAACTCATATCTTGAAGACTATTCTGAAAAGGTGAATTTGTCATGGATAGTAGAGGAGGATGCATTAAATAGTAAAAAAACCTACACAGCAGAAGATTTCATATACTACATTCAGTCTTCTGCAACTTATTCTTCCAACATTGAAGGTAATAGTATCGACATAGACACCTACCTAAAAAATAAAAGATTCAATGTCAAATCTAAGCCAAAGGAAATGGCGGAAATTGACGACTTGATAGCCGCTTACAACTACGCCATCAATACAAAACTCTCCTTAAAAACATTCTTGGAAGCCCATAAGATTTTAAGCAAATCGATACTGAGCCTAAAAACCCAAAGAGGTAAACTCAGGAATCAGCAAGTGGGCATTTTTAGCAATGGTAAGGTAGAATATATGGCTGTAGAGCCTGAGTTTGTGAAGGAAGAAATAGCCAAGTTGTTTTTTGATATCAATGAATTGATAAGCAGAAAATTGTCGGAAAAAGAGGTTTTTTATTATGCAGCAATGATACACTTGTTGTTGGAGAAAATACATCCCTTTATGGATGGTAATGGCAGGGCTGGGAGATTGCTAGAAAAATGGTTTCTGAGCGAAAAATTAGGTGCTAATGCGTGGTCTATAGAAAGTGAAAGATATTATGCACTACATAGAGCAGAATACTACGAAAAGATACATATAGGGTACAACTATTACTCACTAAAAATGGAAAAATGTGTGCCATTCCTATTGTTGTTGGTAAAGTCACTGCCTGAAAAGACGTAAAGGATGCAAAGACATTTTTCGTACCACCTCATCAAATATTAAGACGTGGGAATGATCCAGTAGCTATGATAAATGGCACAGACATCATAATCGGGATAGATACCATGACTATGAGCCAGTAGATAATGTTTGCCAGTATTTTGCCTATTATGCGATTGAATTTTTGTTCTACTTCGGCTATTTTATCGTTGGTGTATCTTACAGTAATTGCAAGCTTTAGCTGGCGAAACAAAAGAAATTCCCCTACAAACAATGATATGATAGCTGCAATCTTAATAGACATGGTATTGGGTAGAATATACCAGCACACAAAGCTGAAAGGGATAGCAGCATACACACAAACGTTGAAACAGAATGACTGTATAGCATAGTATGTTTTGCCCAGCCTATAGCGGCGCGCAGGCACATACATGATGTAAAACAGGAGGTCAG
>CAZRPA010000061.1:0-21457 GCA_964601855.1 uncultured Flavipsychrobacter sp.
CCTCTAGCAGGCTTGTTGTGGATGTGGCTGGGCAAGCGCAAAATAGAGCCCAACACGCTTATCAAGTTTGGGTTAGGGTTTCTGTTTGTGGCAGTAGCGTTTTATGTGTTTTACTACACCCGTTTCTTTGCTGATGTTACTGGCAAAACATCGCTGGATGTCTTTACGCTGGCATACCTGATCATAACTATAGGCGAGCTTTGTTTGTCGCCGATAGGGCTATCGCTGATGACTACTCTGGCACCTAAGCCGCTGCATGGTATGATGATGGGTATGTGGTTTTTGGCAAGTGCGTATGGGCAATATGCAGCTGGTATACTGGGCGCAGGAATGACAACGGTAAACGAAAAAGCATCTTTGACTGAAAAACTGCTATCGTATACGGAAGGCTACAAACAGCTGGCTATATATGCACTGATAGCTGGTGTGCTGCTGATAGTGATATCGCCACTAGTGCGCAAGCTGATGCATGATGTAAAGTGATGTGGGGCTGAATTGCTACATTTGATAGAGGAATAAAAGAATATGCCCAATCAGCGACTGGAATTACTGGATTATGAAACCGAATCGTGTGAGGAGGTAAGGGGTGAGACGCTGGATATGTATCTGGCGAATGGATGGTTCAGGATGGGAGCTGTGATGCACATAACCCGCACTGTGCAGACAGGAACAACGGTGCTGCCTGTGGAGTGGCTGAGGTATGATGTGCCCAAGGTGGAGCTGAGTAGAAGCAACAGAAAACTGATAAGAAAGAACAGTGGATTTTCTGTAACTATAGGCCCATATAGGGTCACAAAGCCGCTGCTGGAGCTCTACTTTAAGTACTATGTGAGTATACCGTTTGAGATATATCCGTTTCTGGATGATGCTGTGAATGAAAACGGCAGCAGGATTTTTGAGTCGTATGTGATACAGATATATGACGGTGATAAACTCATAGCTGCCGGTCACATAGACAAAGGAAAAGACTGTGTAGCGGCGATAAAGAACTTCTACGACCCAGAATATAAAAAATACAGCCCGGGTAAATACCTGATGTTGCTGACGTATCTGTATTGCCTAAAGAAAGGCATGAGGTGGTTTTATCCAGGATATATAATACCGGGTTATCCGAAATTTGATTACAAACTGTTTATGGATAAAAATGCAACTGAGGTGCACTCGATAGAAGATAATAGCTGGGCGAGCTACTACGACCTACATGACGAGTGAATGTGCTATCAAGAAAGATTAGAGGTGGCAGCGAGTAGCGACTTTTTACTAGCGTAAATCTCCCGATATACATTCATGAGTGTAGATACTTCTATTTCATTCAATTGGCCTTCCTTAAGGTATAACATAGCCTGAACTTTAAACTTTCCTTCTTGTTCGTGTGCAGCTATCATGGCAGTATCGTGGTCATCGGGCAGGAGTAGTAACTCAGTACTAGTGAAGTAGGGCGTAATGACGGGTACAAAGGTATTCCAGTCTGCTGCCAAGACATTTACCTGATGGTGTAAGACATCATTTGCACTGGCATCAAACTCAGCTAGGTTGTGGGCTATATCTTTTACCGCCTTGGCGGCATATATAGCTTGTCTAGCAGCATGCAAGTAGCGTAGCATGTGCTCTGTGTCGGCAGAGAGGGTTTGGTTGTTTTGCAGCGATGAGAAATAGGAAAGTATATCACCTTCGGTTTGTTTGAGCTTGTGGTATTCTACTTCTATATTTTGGGTGGTGTGTGCAAAAGACTTGATGTTTTGCAACAAGCCTTTGGTGTGAACGGTGTGGGTATTGAGTATATCTGTGCAGTAATTGAGCGCTTTGCTGAGTAGTGTTACCACTTCGTTTCGGAGGGCATCTGGTGCCAGAACGGGTAGAGCAGGCAGGTTGTGACTGATGTAAGAATTATCGTCAGATTCATTAGCAGTAAAACGACGTTCGAGCCAACCAGTGAAGATATTGAGAAAGGGAACGAAAATAATGATGGACAGGGTGTTGATAGTGGTTTGGAAGAAGACTAGTCCGATAAGAGGGTCTTTGATACCTACCACAGATGTGATGAAGTAGATTAACCACCGCAGACTAATGAATGCCAAGACAGAGGTGAAAATATTGTAGAAGAAATTGCCGTACGCCACTCTTTTTTTATCGGCACTGCCGGTGACACCCCACAGCAAGATCTTGATAGTAGTACCTATTTCTGAGCCTATGACTACTGCAGCGGCAGCATCGAACCGGAGCGCACCAGCATAAAGTGCGGTGAGTGTAATAGCCACCGTAGCCGAACTGGATTGTATAATGGTAGTGAGCACAAAACCAAACAATACAAACACTATGGTGCTATAACCAGCATAAGCGGCAGGGTCTACTAACTTAACAAGCTCCATGGCAGACTCCTTCATGTAACTGATGCCCATAAAGAGCATGCCGAGGGCAAAAAAGACAGCAAACAGATTGTAGATATTCTTGCGACGAGCGAAGAAGAACATACCTATGCCTGTGATGGCAATGACGGGAAATGTATAATCGAGCACATCTACCTTGAAGCCAACTGTGGCTACGAGCCAGCTACTTATAGTAGTGCCGAGATTGGTGCCAAGGATAACACCCAGTGCATTGCGAAAGGTAATAATGCCTGCCTCTACAAAAACGAGTATGATAAGCGCTACTACTGAACTACTCTGCACCAAGGCAGTAACGACAGCACCTCCTATTATAGACTTGAAAAGATTGCCAGTATTGCGTTTGAGAAAAAGCTTGAGCGACCTGCCGGAAGCGTTTTTCAACACAGTTTCGAGTTGGCTCATCCCGAAAAGGAAAAAAGCTACACCTGCCAAAAACTGCCAAAAAGCTGCATGCTGCATAAGCGATAGTGCTACATAAAGTGGCGCAACATTAAAGATACGCTATAGCTACAGCAATAAAATGATATGCATCAGCGAACTTGTTGCATTTCTACCAGTCGTTTGTATATGCCCCCAGCAGCCAATAGTTCGTTGTGCGTGCCACGCTCTGCAATTGTGCCTTTTTCCATTACTATAATTTCATCGGCATGCTGCACGGTAGATAGGCGGTGGGCTATGACGATACAGGTTCTGTTTTGCATCAGTTTGTTGATAGCGTCCTGCACGGTACGTTCGCTTTCAGTATCCAGCGATGAGGTGGCCTCGTCGAGGATAAGTATGGGTGGATTTTTGAGTACGGCACGGGCTATGGTTATTCTTTGGCGTTCGCCACCGCTGAGGCGTGCACCACGATCACCGGCTGTGGTTTCGTAGCCTTCGCTTTTCTGGCGTATGAAGTTATCGGCATGAGCTATTCGGGCGGCTTCCTCTACACGCTCTTGTGTAGCACCACCTGTGCCGAGGGTGATGTTGTTGTAAAGGGTATCGTTAAATAAAATAGGGTCTTGGCTCACCACACCTATCAAGCGGCGCAGGTCATCGACCTTGCAGTGTTTTATGTTTACACCATCTATCAGTATTTCGCCGGATGTGACATCATGAAAACGAGGGATTAGATCGACCAAAGTAGATTTACCGGCACCTGAAGCACCTACAAGGGCAATGGTTTTGCCTTTTTTTATAGTGAGGTCTATTCCATTGAGTATTTGTTTTTCGCCGTAGGCAAACTGCACGTTTTTGAGTGTGATGTTGTCGTTGAATGATTTGATGGAGACTGCATCGGGCATATCTGTAATGGCGTTTTCTACGGCCAATAGCTGCTCTATTCTATCCAGTGCGGCTGTGCCTTTTTGTACATTAGAAAATGCAGAGGAGAGGTTTTTGAAGGGAGCTATAACCATCCAGAACAAACCAATGTAAGTGATGAACATGGGGCCAGTGAAACCTGTATTCGAAAACACTATTCTGCCACCAAACCATAGTATGATGCTGGCTACGATAATACCCATCGTTTCTGATAAGGGAGATGCTAGTTCGCGGCGTGCGGCTATGTAGTTGCGGGTACGAAACAACATATTGTTGAGCTTCATAAAGCGCAACTTTTGATGCGTTTCGGCATTAAACGCCTTCAGCACACGCATACCCACCAGGCTCTCGTCTATTACCTCCATCATAGCGCCCAGTTGCTCCTGAGCGGTGTTGGAGGATTTGCGGAGCGACTTGCCAATGCGACCTATGATAATGCCCGCAACGGGTAAGAACAAAAATAAAAAGAGCGTAAGTTGATAGTTCATACTTATCATTACTCCTATGTAGATGATAATGGACAGCGGCTCGCGAATGAAAACTTCCAACACACTCATGATAGACAATTCTACCTCATTGATATCGTTGGTCATACGAGATATGAGGTCGCCTTTGCGCTCCTCTGTAAAAAAACCGATGGGCAATGAGAGTGTTTTGGTAAAGAGGTCGTTGCGAAGGCGACGCAGCACCGCATTGCGCAGCGGATTGAGAATATAGAGGGCTATGTATAGAAACAGGTTTTTGAAAATGGTGAATACCACCAATGCTATACACACATACGCTAGTGCGGTCATTTTATCCTGCTGCAGCATGATGCCATTAATGTAGGCGGTAAGTTGCTGCTGAATGCCCATATCAGGTGTGGGCTTGACAGCTCCTTTGCTGACATCGAACAGGACCTGCAATACGGGCCCTATCATGATGATGGTAAGCAAGCCGAATAGGATGCCCATAAGATTGGCAGCAAAATAGAGTATTATTTTGCCCTTGTACTCAGCAAGGTATTTTAGTAGTCTTGATATTTTTTTCATGTATAATGCAGCAAAATTACATTTATTACCAGAGAGGATATGTAAGAAATATTTGTGAAAGTTTGAGGAGGGTGTGAGGTAGTCTCAATTTGACTATAGGAAATGATATTTTCCCCTTCAGGCAACCATCAACCCGATAACTGCATATATTACTGTAGTGAACACAGCACAGGCACACACATGACAGCACAAAAGGCGATAGAAGGCTGCAAAAAGCAGGACAGGATATGCCAGAAGTATGTTTTCGACCGGTGGTCGGAGGGAATGCTGCTGCTGTGTATGCGCTATGTAAAACACCTGCCCGATGCCGAGGAACTGATGCTGAATGGTTTTTACAGTTTTTTTGATACCATAGACCGGTTTGTGTACAATAGCGATGCGGGTATAACAGCCTGGCTGAAAAAAATAATGGTGAATCAGTGCCTGATGTTTCTGCGAAAAAAAGGGGAACTGAAAATAGCACCTCAAGAGCATGCAGCAGAGATAGCAGGTGAAGACTCGTTTGAGGCAATGATGAATGCTGCTGAGCTGTATAAATTGATATTGGCACTGCCTGCAGGCTACAGCACTGTTTTCAACCTGTATGTGGTAGAGGGCTACACACACAAAGAAATAGCAGGCATGATGGGGATCAATGAGGGAACATCAAAATCGCAACTGAGCAAAGCAAGAACCCTTTTGCAAAAAGCAGTACTGAGTAAAAAATAAGAGCATGAATGACAAGCAAATACAAGATAAACTGGAAGGGCTGAATGCGCTGAAGGGGGGTATAGTATACGCCAAAGAAGAGGCATGGGAGAAGCTGCAAACCCGTATGGACAAACCAGCAAAAAAAGCATGGGTACTCCCCGCTCGTATGGCTGCTGCTGCCTTGCTGCTACTGATGGCTAGTGCAGGAGGATACTACTACCTTACAAATACTACTGACAAAAAAATAACAGCGGCACAACCCTCCACGCCAGATACGCTGGTTGCAACAGTACCCGCAACTATTGCAGCAATACCCTTGCCTGAAATACAACTACAAACCAACAGTAGTACTGCTTATGTGCGCAAATACGATACGCCACATATACAGATAACAACTAAAAACCCGGAGATAATAACCATACAACCGAACACACAACCAGAACCAGAAACAATTGCTACTGTGGATACACAGGCTATACCAGAACCCACAACCGTACCCAAAATGCGGGTGGTACACATCAACAACCTTGGAAAACCAGTGACTGAAGACGAAAGACCCGCGTATGTGTACAATGGTCCTAAACTGGACATAAGCAAGATGAAAATAGTGAGTATAAACGATGTGCAACGATATGAAATGATGCACCAGCAAGAAGAAGACATGATAAGAATGGTGCGTATAAATCGCCCACATGGCGATGGCTTTTTTACAGTTTCCAATCCCTTTGGGAGAAATTATAGTTTGTATTCAACATCCACATTTTCTATACGGCTGAACAGGAATAAATAACAACTTATGAAACAATTGATTTTATGCATTGCACTAATAATGAGTGCAACAGGCAATTTGTATGCCCAATTTGAATACACGGAGCAAGAAGCACGAAAAACAAGGGAGCTGTCGCCCACAGAGCAGAGATTCAATGCGCCATCCTGGCACGATATCCGGGATTATGCATATGTGAAGGGTGGTATAATTATCTACGAACTAAACAACTTAAAGGATTATGACGTGCTGAAAGGTATCGACACCATATTGCAGCAACTTAAGGCCGATATTGGTTTTTATACCGATTCGCTAGAGAACGGGAGTGATAATGTGCGTATAGATTATGCCATCAGCATAGGCGAAAATCATAAAGAAATGCGCTTTATTAAACACAAACATCCCGGCAATACGTTTGTGAAAATTAATGGCACTACGGACAAGCTGAAAATAGAAATGGATACAATTCGGCTCGTTATAAATAATATAAAGTACGAAAACATAGGGCGAAAGGGTAAAAGTTTTAAATATTCCCATCCTGCTCAAATCACTATCTTGCTCAACAACTATATAGATATAGGTAGCCTCATAGCACAGAAAGAACTACTACAAAAAGGCATAGACACATTTATATCAGTAAGAACGAGAAACGAAAGCAATAATCCTTTCCGATACCCATCATCGTGCATCTATCGCCCCACCGATACCAGTAAAAGGGGAATGAAGTACCGATTTGTAAAAAGGGACTACATCCCATCTGAATTTAGTATCACAAAACTTTTTGAAGAATACATTCGTTACAGAAAGTTTGCTTTTTATGGCAATGTGGGTATGGGTGTGGTAAGAAACACACTGGTGCCCAATGCTGATATTGGTATTACCCACCTTAGTCATCCACGCCGAGGATATCCTACAGAGTACGATTTTGTAAGCCTGTATGCATCTCCTTACTTCTTCTTTGAGCGGGGTAGTAACAGGGAACAATATGTACACAACAACTGGTTTGTAAATATTGAGGCTGGTGGTACTTATGACAAAGAATTTCTGGGGGTAAAAATCAAGAGTATATCGCTGGGTGGTGGTTATCTGGCACTGGCTGAGGGCGACCACTTCAAGGCTACAACGGTCAAGGTGTTTATGGGGGTACGTATGCCGGGTGGTTTATCGCTGTATCCGGAGGTAATAGCGACCAATAATTTCAAGCAGATTTTCCCGGGAATGACACTCAAAATCTTTGGCTTCAAACGCGAATCATAAGCACAAACACTTCAATTCCTTTACAATACTAATCTCACAATAAATGAAAAGACTATCCTTAATAGCCATTGCGCTACTCTACATTTCTTGCAGCGCATGGGCGCAGCGTCCCAGCTACCTCACTAGCAACAAACTACCTGAGCGCAGCAGCACTGAGCGCAACTTTGATATGCCCGAACGGTTTATCAACATTCGCGACTTTGTGTACCTGCCAGATAATGGACGAATGATACTGGAGCTTAACAATACCGAACAATACAACGAACTGAAAAACCTCGATTCGGTACTGAAAGAATTTATCCGGAACATAGCTTTTTATAAAGATTCGCTGGAGAATGGAAGCAACCACTTGCGTATAGACTACACTATAGATGGGGCGTACTCTTTCAGCAAAATACGGTTTAAGAAATACACTGCCGATGGCAATGTATTTATGAACAACAATGGCGACGTTGCTAGGCTGAAACTGGAGCAAGATACAGTGCGGTTGTACTTCAGGCATAACCCTGTATTGCCACGTCAGGCAGGCAATGGCAATTTATGGGCAAAAAACTATGACTACAATCATAGCCATGCAGGTATGTTTCAGGTTACGTTTTATGTGAACAACTATACAGACCTCGCAAAAATAGCCATGGATAAAACCAGCTTACAACACGCCATAGACACACTGGCAGCAACCCGTAAAAAAATCACCCGATTAAGCCCCTACAAATTTCCTGCCTCATCAGCCTTCAACCCTTACACTACCGAAAGCAAAACCGATAATAAAACCGAATATACTCAATACAATACGCTGCGTTTCAAACAGTATAATGGATTGGTAAAGCAAGATAATGCCCGTCCCTGGGAGGCTTTGAAAAGGAGCGAAGCACTGATCTTTTATGCTAACGTAGGCATAGGGTTAGTACGCAATACTTTTGCTCCGGTGGGTGAAATAGGTATGGAGTTCTCGATTTCGGGTAAAAGACAGTATGATAACAAATATCATAGTACCTCTATACTGATGTACCATTCAGCATATTTTTTCTTTCAGCAAAATGCAGCAGGGGATTATTTGGCTAAAGACAATTGGTTTTTGAATTTGGAATACCAACAAAGCGATAAAGACTATTTTATCAGGTCATATGGAATTGGGTATCTGTATGCAAGACGGGGAGACTACTTTAAAGGCACAACCATGAAAGCATTCCTCAACGTAAACCTGCACAAGAATGGCATTACCCTCTGCCCAGAGCTCATTATAACTAACGACTTCAAACAAGTGATACCGGGCATTACCCTAAAAGTATTTTAACCCTCCAATCTGTGTTATTTTGCCCTTACTGCTGCCACTTCGGCGGCAGTAACTGGAGCACCGCTATTGCCCATATTGGTATATACATAGGTGAGTACTGCGGCCACTTCGTCGTCATTGAGCTGCTGTGGGGGCATGGCATTGTTGTAGGTTTTGCCGTTGACCACCATCTCTCCGCTGCTGCCTTTTATTACTTGTTTTATGGTATTTTCTCTGTTAGACAGATAGTCGGATTTTGCCAGTGGCGGATATACATTGGCTATGCCATCTCCACCTGCCATGTGGCAAGAGGCGCATGCTCGTTTGTATATTGCTTCGCCGTTTGCAGCATCGGCTGTAGTAGTTCCTTTTACATCCTCTGTTGTAAACGGGTTACCCTCACTTTTGGGCTCACTATTGCCACAAGAGTATAGGGTAGTAGTAGCTACGGCAACAAACAAGAATAATGCAGCTTTTGTCATGGTAAGATTTCTAAGTTTCAGAATAACAGTAAAATAAGAATAATTGTAAAATTTGTTCATCAGCAATTTCAATATCATTAAATTATGCTTGGCTAGGTTGGGTGTCTGCTTGCAGGTGCGATGTGGCTAACTTGTGCTAATATTTCAATTTATGTGGATCTTGTTTCACATTCCAAAATGACACCAATGTTATCTTTTTTTTGGTTTTGTAATAAGCATAAAACAAAACAACGTATTTATTGAGCCTAGCTTTGCGATATTTTTTACTTTGGCTACCATGAGGATAAGATTCGGGAAAAAGCTGCAAGCGCATAATTACCTGATCTGTTTGCTGAACGAATTTTTCAGCCTGTTTATCACCCCATTCATTTAAGAGGTAGTTGAAATTCTGATCGAACGTTTCCTCGGCTTCTGGTGCCCAAGTTATTTCGACAGCCATTTTTCATACTTTTTCATTACTTCGCCATGTGGAGTCACATTACCTTCATCTGCCTGTTTCAAACCTCGTTCTATAGATGCTTTCGCTGATCCTTCCACAATGTCCCACCATTGTTCTTCTTCACTTGCGAAGGTTTTAATCACACTCAAAACCACCTCTTTTTGATGGGTGTTTAGATGCCCTAAATAATGATTTATTTCTTTATCCAAAACTTTTGCCGCACCCATAAGTAGGTTTTAATTACTACAAATTTACTGGAATTATTGTTGTTTGGTAAAGCATAATGATACTATTTATGTTAACGAGTGTACCGATATGTTTAACATGTTGCCGTTTCCCTATAACTCAGCGTTAAATTGATGAAAAAGCGAACAGCATTATCATAATTATGGGGTAGATCTTATACGTATCAAGAGATGGATCTCTAAACAAGAATACTATTCTAGTTAAGTCATTCAATTTGAGCATAATAGAGCTTACACCTTGATTACTGCTACTTTTATATTAGATTTATGGTCACTATTGGCTTTAGGTTTGCGAAATACTACAATTACATTATCATTATTACTGGGGTTGGTGTGCTTTGGGTTGGTATCGTGCGGAGATAAACCTGTAGCAACTAATGCGGCTACTGACACTACTACCCTTACAGATATGGTGCAGTATCCGCAAAAAGGGAGTATGCACCTGCTCACTGACAGACCACCTCAACTGGAAACACCGCTGGAAATTTTCAAAAAAGACATTACACCTAACGAGTATTTTTTTGTGCGCTGGCATATGCCGCAGCTCGTTAGCCGAATAGACATAGACACATTCAGGCTGAGGATAGGTGGAGCGGTGAGCATACCGCTGGCGTTGTCTATGCACGACCTGCGTACAAGGTTTGCGCCAGATAGTGTGATGGCGCTGGCTATATGTGCGGGCAATTCGCGCTCTACCTTCAACCCTAATGTGCCAGGTAGCCAATGGAAAAACGGTGCTATGGGCAATGCCTGGTGGAAGGGAGTGAAACTGCGTGATGTGCTGGCTATGGCAGGCATCAGAAAAAATGCGGTAGATGTAACTTTTACGGGTATGGACAAACCTGTGCTATCTAGTGTGCCTGCATTTATAAAGTCGCTAAGTGCCGCACATGCACTGAGCGACGAGGTGCTAATAGCTTACGAAATGAATGGTGAACCGATACCTATGCTGAATGGTTACCCGTTGAAGCTCATAGTACCCGGCTGGTATGCATCGTACTGGGTGGGTGCGCTGGGCAATATAGACGTGCTGACCCATAAGTATGAGGGCTACTGGATGACCAAGGCATACCGAATAGCTAACAATGACCAACTGACTGAAAGACCTGATAGCCTTGCTAAAGACACTAAACCTGTAACAAACATCAATCTGCACTCGATATTTGTAGTGCCCAAACACACCGATACTGTAGTAGTGGGTAAAGTGTGTGCCATGCAGGGGTTAGCGTTCAATGATGGGTCTGGAATAGAGGGGGTGGAAATATCGACTGATGATGGCAAGACATGGATACCAGCAACACTGGATGCACCCATAGGTAAGTATGCGTGGCAAAGGTGGCGGTGTAGCTGGACACCAACTCGTAAAGGTAAATACCAATTGTGTGTGCGAGCCACCGATAGCAAGGGCAACACACAACCCGATAAACAATGGAACCGCAGCGGCTATGCGCGCGGATTTGTAGAGCATATAACCATACTGGCGCAATGAGGCACAGAAAAACAGCTATAACGCTGACAGTAGTGGTGCTAGCGATGACGGCATGTTATGAGCAACCACCTATATCACGTTTTTATCTGGCACCACAGCACACCTATAAGCAGCAGGGATCTGTGCGCGAAATGGTGATTCAGCCAGAGGAAATGAAATTTCCAGATTATGAAGGTAAGGCAGAGTTTGTGTCATACTGTGCTATATGCCATTCGCTGAGATACATAGTTACACAGCCAAACTTTAGCCGTGCTACATGGACTGCCGAGGTGCATAAAATGACTGAAAAATATGGTGCGCCTATAGACAGTGCTACCAGCAGCAAGATAGTAGACTATCTGGTAGCAATAAAGGGAGGCTAAACAAAAATGTCTGCAACTTTTGGATGGTTGCAGACATTGTGTCCTTAAAATCTATGAAACTTCCTAACTAAATATAGCAAGGGTATAATCCTTTTTGCCTTTCTGAATAAGCATATACTTACCATTTAGCAGTTGAGCCTCTGTGAGTTTATAATCGGGAGTGGTTACTTTTTCTTTATTAATGCTTATACCCCCACCTTGTAGCATTTTGCGGGCTTCGCCTTTTGAGGCGAAGATGCCCGTATCGGCCAGAAAGGATACTAAGTCCTGTCCTTCTGCCAGCATTTCTTTGTTGCCGTTCACATGTTTCACTCCGTCCATCACCTCTAGCAGTTGTTGCTCATTGAGTGTGCGCAGGGCATCTACAGATGTTTGTGAGAAGAGTATATCAGATGCCTGTTTCGCAAACACCAAGTCTTCTTCGCTGTGTACCAGTACAGTCAGTTCCTCTGCAAGTGCCTTTTGCAGCTTGCGTAAGTGTGTAGCTGTTTCGTGTTCGGCTATCAGCGCTTTGATCTCAGCTACTGGTTTGAATGAAAATACCAATGCCATTTTTGCAGCATCGGCATCGGGCAGATTGAGCCAGAACTGATAGAACAAATAAGGAGAAGTACGTTCTCTATCCAGCCAGATGTTACCACCTTCTGACTTTCCGAACTTGGTGCCATCGCTTTTGGTGATAAGCTTGCAGGTAAAAGCAAACCCTTCGCCACCAGCCTTGCGGCGTATGAGCTCTGTACCTGTTACAATGTTGCCCCACTGGTCGGCACCACCCATTTGTAGCTTCACATTGTGATTGCTAAACAAGTGGTAAAAATCATAACCCTGTATCAGCTGGTAAGTGAACTCTGTGAAAGACATACCGGTTTCGAGACGGTTTTTCACAGAGTCTTTAGCCATCATATAGTTCACAGAAATGTGCTTACCTACATCGCGAATAAAGCCAAGGAAAGAAAAATCCTTAAACCAGTCGTAGTTATTGACCATAACAGCGCTATTAGCGATATCGGCACTGAAATCGAGAAAACGCTCTAACTGACGGTGGATACTATCGCAATTGTGCTGAATGGTATCGAGGTCGAGCAGATTGCGCTCAGCCGATTTACCACTTGGATCGCCTACCATACCCGTAGCACCGCCCACCAATGCATAGGGCTTGTGACCAGCACGCTGCAGGCGCATAAGCAAAGTGATGGGCAGCAGATTACCTACGTGCAGACTATCGGCAGTGGGGTCGAAGCCAATGTATGCCGAAACCATTTCTTTGTTCAGCAACTCCTCCGTTCCCGGCATTATGTCTTGTATCAGGTTTCTTTCTTGTAATTCGGTTATTAAGCTCATTGTGTATGATGTAGTAGAATAGGGCAAAAATAGTACTTAGGAACGATGATAAAATAAAAGCTCAAATATTACATCACATTTATGGCAGTGATATATACGGATAAATAAGAAGTAGACTACAGTACTATGCAGGAAAAATATTTGAAATCATGCTGCTGCTATACGAGTATAGTGATGCAGCAGCATGAAAAAATTGATAGAAATATTAGCCTTAGGGAGTCACCTGCTCACCATTTACGGTAAAGGCATATTGCAATAGGTTGGCACCCATTTGCAGTGCTGCTTGTCGTTTTTCAGGTTTGTCGTGGTGTACATCTGAGTCTTCCCAGCCATCGCCTAGGTCTGTACTGAAGCTATAGAAACATACTAATCGACCTTTATAAATGAGTCCATAACCCTTCGGGGGCTTTTCGTCGTGCTCATGTATTTTGGGAAGACCATTGGTAAAATTGAACCGCTGGTGATATACCGGATGATTAAAGGGCAGTTCAACGAGATCCAGCTCAGGAAAAACTTTTTTGAGTACTGGGCGCACATAGGGGTCGAGACCATAGTTGTCATCTATGTGCAAAAAGCCTCCCCCTTCAAGGTAGGTGCGTAAGTTCTTAGCCTCGGCATCGTTTACCACCCACCTACCATGACCGGTCACATGAATAAAGGGATAGTTGAACAGTTCTGGACTATTAGCATCTACCTGTGCTTCTTTGAGGTCAAAGCTGGTGTGTAGCTGCTCATTGCAAAAGGATGCTAAGTTTTTAAGGGCTGTAGGATTGGCATACCAATCTCCACCGCCATTATACACAAGCAGACCAAGTTTCATACTCTGACCATAACTACTACTAGCAGCCAGTAGGAAAACAGAGGTAATGAAGGGTTTTATAAAGCGCATTAGGACAATAGATTGAAGTAAGCAGCTACAGTAATTGCAGCCGTTTCGGTACGCAAGCGCTGTGTGCCCAACGATATGGGTGCAAAGCCACTGCCTATACATAAAGATACTTCTTCAGGCGAAAAATCACCTTCTGGACCGATAAACACTACAGCATCCTGACTAGTTTTTAACATTTCATGAAGCGGATGTTTTTGCTCATCAGCTATGCAATGTGCTATCAGTTTTTGAGATACTGTAGCATGGTGCTTTAACGCCTCTTTAAGCGACATCATGGGTAGCAACTCTGGCAAGTAACTTTGTTGAGACTGGAGTATTGTTGATTGGAGTATTTTACCCCAACGGTCGTTACGGATATGAATTCTTTGAAAACGCTCTGTGGCAACAGGAGTAATAGAAGCGACACCGAGTTCGGTAGCTTTTTCGAGCAGCCATTCATTGCGCGAATTATTTTTGGTAAACCCTACACACAAATGGAGCTGTTTGTTGCTACGCTCTTCGAATGCTGTATCCAGCACCATCACATTACATTTATGTCGCTCCACATACTGTATTTCGCCATTGGCTACAGTACCCTTGCCATCCGTCAACAGGAGTTTATCCCCTTCATCCATACGCAACACCTGCCAGATATGTTTGGCAGTATCAGGCTCCAGAGTCACTATGCTTTTTGCAGCCATAGTGCCAGAGTAGAAAAAACGATGTAAATCAGCCATTGTGCAAAATAACAAAAAAAATTAACGCAAAACCAACTGTTTATCAACGACTAATTTGCGTAGATTTATTAAAGCGTATCTCATTCTGCCCAGTGCGGTGTTGATACTTACACCTGTGAGGTCTGATATTTCTTTGAAACTCAGGTCGGCATATATGCGCAAAACTATAACTTCTCTTTGCTCTTCAGGCAGGTCTTCTACTAGTTTGCGTACGGTGTCGTGTACCTGACGTTTTTCTATAGCATCAGAAGCCCAATCGCTAGAGCCCAGCAAAGAAGAAATATCTTGTCCGTCAGGCAATGTAATAGTAACCTGCAGTCGCGTGCGTCTGAAATAATCCATACAGAGGTTGCGCGCCACACGAATAGCCCAGGGCAAAAACTTGCCTTGCTCGCTGTATTTTCCTTCTTTTATTGTTTTTATTATTTTCAGGAAGGTATCCTGAAAAAGATCTTCAGCCAGATACTTGTCTTTCACCAGCATATAGAGGGCTGTGTACACCTTGTCTTTGTGGCGGGTGATGAGTACAGATAGGGCTTGTTCGTGTCCTTGCTGGTAAGCAAGAACGAGTTCTGCATCGCTGAGATTGATGAATTGCATAACTTCTACTTTGTTTTTTGTAGCGCAAATAGTCATTGCGCATGAGTAAGGATTGTAAAAAACGTAGAAGTCTATGCTATACCTTGTATATTTTATGATTAAATTATGAGTGCAAAAAAGTTAAAATAAACGATACCACCAAATTTTTTTATCCTGACTTTATCATTCTTTTAACCTCACACAGACACTAAGACGTATAAAACAGTGAAAAGGTTAGGGAACGGTTGAAAAAAACAACTCTTAGTTAGTAATGAATGTGCTAAACTGCTTAAAAAATGTTCTTGCTGCATGTGTATTTTTAAACAGGGGCTTCATGGAATAAATGTATTGATGGCAATAATAAACAGTTTGTTGCGTTTGTTTTGTGGTCATTTACTAATTGGTTTTGGGGGCGGGTAGTTACAATTTATTACACACACAAGCTTATGCTTTATGCCTCTTTTTGTTTTCAAAAAGCGTGGATTTATCTTTTTGATAGTTGTGTTTGTTTTTTTGAATGTAGTGGCGTTTTTTCATGCCTACAAATTCACTCATTTTTCAGAACATGCAACTAAGACGAAAAGCCCCGAAAAATTAACCATTACAGAAAAGCTGACTATAGCGCTGACAGGTGTTAACAATCCAAGACCTGCAAATAAGACTCAAGCAACACAATATTTCAGAAGCATAACTCTTAACAGTACTATAAAAACAACTTTTTGGTATATCCCTGCAGACACATTATTGGGACCTGCAAAGGGAACAATTGCCTTATTTCACGGTTACAGTGCTGACAAATCTACAATGCTGGATAAAGCAGATGCGTTTTTGGAAATGGGGTACAATACGGTATTGGTTGACTTTATGGGTAGTGGCGAATCGGGTGGTATACAAACTACTGTAGGCTACAAAGAAGCAGAGCAAGTAAAAGAGATATATGAATACTTGGCAGTAAGTGGCGAAAAGAACATATACCTTATGGGAACATCTATGGGGGCTGCTGCCATACTCAGGGCTATTAGTGTGTACGATATATCGCCCAAGGGTATTGTATTAGAATGCCCCTTTGGCTCTATGTATGAAACTGTGTGTGCAAGATTCAGAATTATGCACTTGCCTTGTTTCCCTATGGCATCTTTATTGGTTTTTTGGGGTGGTGTGCAAAATGGGTTTTGGGCATTTAGTCATAATCCGACCCATTATGCCCGGAATGTACATTGCAAGGCGTTACTGATGTATGGCGAACAAGACATGAATGTGAGTAGAGCAGAAACAGACGAAATATACACCAACCTTGCTGGTGCAAAAAAATTGATACTTTTCAAAAATGCTGGTCACGAAAACTATCTGCTACAATATAGAAAAGAGTGGGTAAGTGGAGTAGCAATATTTTTGGAAAAGAACTAACAAGTACTTTTGTGCATTGGGTTAGGGTGCGTGTATTGTTTTATAGAATTGGCAGAATAGCTTACACTTGCGGGGGAGGCAGATTCGCAGAAAACTGTCAAACTAATTCCACCCACTATTTCCCTTTTCTCTGATTATACAGCATTTTTATAAGGCCATCTGCAAGGCCTATTTTGGGTACGTATATTTCGTCGGCGGCAGCCCAGCGCATGATGGAGGTGTATATCTGCATGGCGGGTACTATTACATCTGCCCGGTCATCGCGAAACTGGTAGAGGTGTTTGCGGTCGTCGAGCGAGGTATTGCTGAGTTCTTTGTGGTAATCTTTTAGCAGCTGGAGTGATAGCGGTTTTCCTTCTTTTCGTTTAGAAATGGAGAATATTTTGTTGATGTTACCGCCCGTGCCTATTGCTTCTATATTGGGCTGATAAGCGCGGGTATGGGTTTTGATATACCACTTCATATGTTCCCATTGCTCATCGGTCACTTTGCCGTGTAGCATACGGATAGTGCCAATGTTAAATGATTCTTTGAAAATAGTACGATTGTTGGAGAACAGAGATATTTCTGTGCTACCACCGCCGACATCTATGTACATGTAGGCTTTATTTTCGTTTAGCTTTTCGGCTATGTGCGTTTCGTAAAGGATATTGGCTTCTTCCTGACCTGTAATGATGTCTACTTTCAATCCGGTTTCTGCTAGTATTTCAGTAAGTATTTCCTTTCCATTGGTAGCATCGCGCATAGCAGATGTTGCAAAAGCCTTACTGTCTTCCACTTCATAGATATTCATTAGCAATTTATATGCTTTCAGTGTTTCTATGAGTTTTTGTTTTTTCTTATCGCTCACAAATCCTTTATCGAATACATCGAAACCTAACCTGAGTGGTATGCGCAGCAAGCAAAGCTTTGTGTAGTCGACGGTGCCATCTTTGTACACCGATGCTTCACAAATAAGCAATCTTGCGGCGTTGGATCCAATATCAATAGCCGCAAGTATCATTATTCATATTTTTTGTTTCGTAAGTAATTATAAATAGCCTCTTGCGAGCGTACAGGTGTTTGGTCTTTTTCCCTAAGCACGTAGTGGTTACTCTGTTCGTTATCCAAGATACGCCCTTTAACGTTTTCTGCAAGTTGAATTGCCAAAATATCTGTCAATTCCTGTTGTATTTCTTTATTTTTTATGGGGCAAGCTACCTCTACACGGTGGTCAAGGTTGCGCACCATCCAGTCGGCTGATGATATGTAAACCTGCCTGTCATCAGCGGTACCAAAAACAAATACCCTTGCATGCTCCAGATAGTCATCGATTATACTAATTGCCCTGAGCGAGCCTTTGGCGGCTTTTAGTTCGGTATGTGCGCAGCATATACCTCTTACCACCATTTGTATATCTACTCCTGCTTTGGCGGCAGCATATAGTTTGTCAATCAGAACCTGATCTACCAAACTATTGAGTTTTATAACCGCTGTAGCTGGTTGTTTTTTTCTGGCTATTCTTATTTGTTTGTCAAGGTTTGCGAGCATTACCTTTCTCATAGTTACCGGAGACACAGGCAGTATTTTGCACGCGCGAATAGATGCGGCTTTTTTTACGGGGTTTTCTATGTAGTCGAAAACCCGATTTATATCTGCTATAATAGCTCTATCTGTAGTGAGTAATGTGTGGTCGCCGTAGTAAGTAGCGGTATTTTCATTAAGATTGCCCGTGCTTATGAATCCATACTGACGAGTACGGTTAAATTCTCGTTTTTTTATTACACATATTTTGGCGTGTACTTTCATGTTAGGGATACCCAGCACCACCTTTACACCTTCTTCTTCCAACTGTGCTTTCCAGCGCATATTGGCTTCTTCATCAAACCTCGCCCGAAGTTCCAGCACAACAGTAACTTCCTTGCCATTGCGCACGGCGTTTATCAGCGCATTTACTATTTTAGAGTTTTTGGCTACTCTGTACAGTGCTATTCTAATGCTTTGCACAAAGGGGTCGATAGCTGCCTCTCGGAGCAGGTCTATGACTGAGTCGAAGGAATGATAAGGCAGGTGCAGCATAACATCGCGTTTCTCTATGATGTCCATGATGCGGCAAGGTTGTTGCAGCAAAGGATGTACAAAAGCCTTGGGTCTTTCGCGAAGGTTGTTAAAGATAGATGAAGGAAAATCTATAAAGTCTTTAAAGTTGTGAATTCTTCCACCGGGAATAAGGTTGTCTTTTTTAGAAAGTCCTAATCTTTTTACCAGATAATTGAGCAGAACGGGGTCTATTTGCCTGTCGTACACAAACCTTGTGGCTCTTCCTTTTTTTCTGTTTTTCAGTCCTTTTTCCAGCTCGGCTATAATGTTTGTGTTTACATCATTGTCAGTTTCCAGTTCGGCATCTCTGGTTACCTTAATGATGTAGCCTAGGAACCTATCGAACCCAAATGGCGCAAACAGCATGGGGAGGTTAAATCTAATAATGTCCTCAAGCAGTATAATGTCCATGGCTCCTTTATCGGAGGGTATGATCACAAACCTTGGCAACACTTTGGTAGGTATTTCTATAAGTGCATATCGCTGAGCCATAGACTCATGAGTCTTGCCCAGCAAACAGGCTAAATATATTGACTTATCGCGTAGCAGTGGCATTTGCGGTATAGTCTCTATCATCAATGGTATTATCTGCGTACGTACTTTTTCTTCAAAGTAACGAGTCACAAATTCTTTCTGCTTTTTGGTGAGCTGTTTTTCGTTTTTTATGAAAATATTTTCCTGCTCCAGCTCACTTATGATGTCTGCATAAGTGTTGTCAAACTCCTGCTGCTGGGTAAGTACTGTTTGTTGTATTTTTTTTAGTATCCTTTCTGGGTTTGTTTCCAAATGCATTTTTGCCTCTTTGCCTAGCAGCAACATTTTGTTGAGTGCGGCTACCCGCACCCTGAAAAACTCATCAAGATTATTGGAGAATATACCCAGAAAGCGAAGCCGATCGTGCAAGTGGTTGCTACTGTCATTAGCCTCTTGCAACACCCTGGCATTAAATGCCAGCCAGCTTATATCTCTTACTATAGTTGTTTTGTTTAGTCTGTGCATGGTTCTCTGTTGCCGTATGTGGCAAGAATTGATTTGGTAAAAATAGTATCACCAGTTGTCACAATATAGACAACTAAACAACATAACAGAATGTTTACAGAAATTTAATATTAAGGGTAGATGTCTGCTTTTGTACTGAGTTGGTACGTTCCTTTTTTTAAATTTACTCCCATCCACCACCTAAAGCTCTGTAGAGGTTGACAGTACTAAAAAGTAATTCTTTTTTTGTTTTTACAGCCTTAAGTTCTGCAGCTATGGCATTTCCTTGGGCTGTTACCACTTCAAGATAGTTGGCATATCCTGCCAAGTATAGTTCATTAGCTATTTTGGTAGCATCTTCGAGTGCTTTAGCTTCTTGCTCATTGAGGGCATATTTAGCTTCCAGGTTTTCGATACTGCTCATTGTGGTTTGTACTTCATAAATGGCGTTCATAGTGGTTTTGCTGTAAGTATAATAGGCAGCTTTGTTTTCGGCTATTGCCATAGCATGACTGGCGTTTATGTTGCGCCTGTTTAGCAAAGGGCCTGTTAGTGTGCCAATAAGACCAAAAGCGGTAGACACGGGATCAAACATCAACTCGGGGTGGTACGTGTTATACCCTGCATGAGCAGTAATGCTAAAAGATGGCAAATAGGCTGCTCTTGCAGCAGCCACATCTGCTTTAGTGGCGCTTAGCTCAAGCTCTGCCTGCATTATGTCTGGTCTGTGTTGTAGCAGGGCAGTGGGTATACCAGTTTTAACAACTACTGGTAGGGGCGCATCAAATATTGATTTTCCTCTGGATATAGGTGACTGGTACCTGCCAGCTAAAAAATTCAGTTCGTTTTCAAGTTTGATCATTTGTTGCTTCACCTCAAACTTTAAACTTTTGGTGTTGGTAAGTAGCGCTTCAAATTGCTTTGTGGCGAGCTCTGTAGCCCTGCCTGCTTCTTTTTGGATATTAATGATGTCTAGAGCGGTTTCTTGCAAATTTATGTTTCTGTTGATGATGTTCATTTCGTCTTCGAGCGACACTAATTCGTAATACCTGTAGGCGATTTCGGACAGTAGGGATGTAAGTACCAGATTTTTACCCATTTCGGTAGCTAAATAACGTAGCTGAGCGGCTTTTTTCTTGTTGCGTAGTTTTCCCCATATATCCACCTCCCACTGGCTACTTACACCTATCATGTAGCTGGGCACCAGTGGTCCTGGCACCTCAGGCGTCGTGGCGTTACCTGCACCATCCATAGTGTGCCTGCCATACTTTATGTTAGAGCCAAAGGTATTGATGCCCACGGTAGGTAGCAGAGGACTTTTGCTCATGAGCACATTACTGCTGGCAATAGCCACTCGTTGCTGAGCCAGTAGTACATCGAAGTTGTTACGCATGGCCTCGTCGATAAGGCTAGCTAAATTGGTGTCTTTGAAAAAGTCTTTACGCAATACCGGTACAGTTGTGTCTGTGCTACCCCGATAGGTATCTGGTAGTTTGTTATCCGCACTAGTATATACTTTTTGTGGTGCTTTGCATCCTGCCCATATAAACAAGACTGGAATGCAAATTATTGCTATTTTTTTTATGCTATTCTGCATGATGATCTTTGTTTGTTGTGACAATATTATCTGTTGATGTCTTGTTTCTCCTACTCATTTTTTCGTCGAGAGAGGCAAAAATGAAGTAAAGGCCAGGTATTATAATGACCCCAAAAACTGTACCTGTAAGCATGCCGCCTGC
>CAZRPA010000062.1:0-21391 GCA_964601855.1 uncultured Flavipsychrobacter sp.
GTTTATAAGGTAATGGATAAATAGACTACGCTCTACTGATGCCGCAAAAAGTGCGCCAATGTGGGTGTAAAAGAGATTAAGATATCCACAAATTGTGGTGGGGAATTATTGCAAGGTTTGTTAGGTTGCTATGGATAGGAAATTCAGCTTCGGTACCCTTATAAATTTGAGTCCCCCGCAGAAAAAGTGGGGAGAATCAAAGAGAACAGAGAACTATTCTTTTACTTCTTCGGGTATAATAATTTGAGTTACGATATATGGTTGGCGCATTGATGAAAAAGAGTTATTCCACGATTTGTCTGCTTTTATCATTCCGGGCCATTTATTATCAATGTATAGCTTGTTTTCGCAGAAAGTTCCTCCGTCGTATACAATACCATTTAGTAAATGAGAAAACGGAAATTTTGCACCTAAGTCCCATGCGGAGAAAAAATTTCGTCCATCATTACCCATCCCAACTATAATGATATAATGATTAGTACTGCTATCTTCATTACCGTCTATCAAATATGGAAAACAATTAACACCAAAAATTACAGGTGTGCCATTTTTGAGTGCTGTTATAGTACTTATAATTCCAGAAACTGTATTTTCTATGTATACACCTTCTTCAAGATTGTATGTTTTGAATTTTTTTAGCTCAATATTTAAATCTTGTTTAGGCAAGCATGTATGTTTAACGCCCTTTTTTGATGGCTTTTTAATAATTTCTTCAATTGTGTCTAGAGTTGCTGATCCACAACATCTGAAGTGTTTTGTAACCAGTACAGAAGTAATCTCAGGCCAATGTATAACAATCTTAGTTTTATTTAGTAGCTGAATATTACCAATATATGTACCATAGGCCCCTGGCAATCCGTTGTATTCAGTATTGTCAATTGAATCATTTATATTGATATCTAATTCAAAACCTAAACTCAAATTCGTTTGTTCTGGAATATCCAAATTGTTTTGAGGAAATATTTCAGTGAAATTTATCATGATTTATATTTTGTAGTGTTACACCTTTTAATAAAGCAAGTAAAAATTGGGACGAAAACTTAATGTCTATAATACTGGTTGTAATTGAGTACCTCACTGCGCCTACGAAATTAATGTTTGAAAGTTTGAAATAGGTATCATTTTCATCTATCATTAACTGATTTAAAAAATCAATACTTTTTCTCCATGAACGTAAATAGGTTTCAACTTTATTTTCATAATTATACTGGACAGCTAATTGACAAGCAATAGCAATAGACTCGGAAATAGTTGCAGAAAGAATACTGGGTACATCTTCGTAACTATCTATCAAGAATGAACCATCATCAATTTGATGTGAAATTGCCCAATCTGCAAACTCAAAAATTTCTTTCAAAAATTCAGATTGATAACCCATGCTCAATAGAAGAGATCTAGCTTCGATATGCCATAGCATTACTGACCAAATTTTGATAAGATCAAATCTTCTCTTATACCATATTAAACTATTTTCAATATATGTTATGTATTTATAATTATTGCTTATTTTAACGTATTTGATTAGTGCAAGTATACAAACACCGGGAAATATGTCATGCTCAGCATTCATTCTTTGTCCGTTAGGTAACGAACTAATAGAGCCGTCTGTATGAAAATGTGATAATACATAATCTGCAATTTGATCAATTTGTTTTCTTGAAAATTCATTTTTAGCGATTGAGGTATATATCTCTTCGTTAGAAATTGCTGATAATAAGTGAACTACAGAAATATTTTGACTAAGTAAACCAGGTATATTAAGTCCTACAGCACCATTTGCAGTATGTAAAAATTGGAAACAGTAAGTTAAGCCTGCAATTCCTTTTTCTTTCAGTTTACGATTGTTAGTTGATATACCTGTTTCAAATAAAGAGCTTAATGCAATTATCATAGATGATACTTCATCTATATTTTCGTTTATTTCAATTGATGAATTGATGGTTTCTGTTAAATTATAATTTACTTCAATGCTGTTAAATATGAATGTCGCTAATTTATTTGCCATATCAATCAAGGTGATATGAGAAAAAGCAATTAGTTTTTTTGAAGGGAAACAATTAACAAGTTTGCGTGTTTCATTATTTTGATATATCCATGAGAAAGTTTCATGTTTATACCAACAGCGACACTCATTAATGATACTGCTATCCTTTCCTAACTTATCTATGATATTTTTTTTATTCCAACTATTGTAAATTGCTAAATGTGGTAAAATAGTATAACTATTTACTCCTTGACTAACCGAAACAGTGTCTACTCCTAATCTGAATAATTTTAAATGACTATCATTTAATTTTATTCCTTTTTTTAAAAATGAAATAATTATTGTTAGTCCTTTAGTACTAACTTTCTCTACTAAATTACTGTTGTTGAAATCGTGCCAAGCGCCAATTGTTGACTTCAGTAATAAAGAAGAAACAGATTCATTAAATACGCTGCAATGACCAGAATGACCAGAGTGATATATCGAAATACTTACTCCTTCAACATCTAGGTTGTTTACATTTTCGACAATTGGTAATACTGAATTGTTTTTATCTATGCAATTATCTATTATAGATAGTATATGCATTATTATTGTTTCCTCAACGATATTGCTATCAATTAGCTTTTTTTCAGGGAGATTAGTTAAATCTCCATTTCTTTCTGTAACCCTACATACTTTGTGCCTGTATAAATAAAACGGTTCGAAGTTTGCTAATCTAGCTTTTTTGAAACGGGCAAATTTATATTGTTGTAGGCAAGAAATTACCGTAGGTGAATTAGGTAAAACGCCTCCTATTGCTTCATCTCTTTCTGAGCTTTGTATAGTAATACCATATTCTTTGTAATTTATACCGCAAGGTTCAATCAATTCTTGCTTGCCTATGAAAAACACATCTACTGTATTGGTATTAAACAGTATTTTTCTGTCAACTTTAACAAGCAAATCTTTAAGCGTAGATAAAAGATACTGTAATGAATTTTCAATAGGGTCGTACAAATTATACGAGCTGTAAATGTAAGGTGTGCTATTGTTATGATTTAATTGAAAGCAAATGCCACCTGAACTGTCGTAACTTAAATCCAAACTTTGAGGTGGTATAGGTAAAAGCCCCGTTTTAATAAAATATTGTAAAATCATTCTAACAACAACTGAGGGCGAAAGACCATTTTCTGTAGTATAGTTGTTGCTTTCAGCGATATAATCAGAAAATCTAATTTTAGATGTGTTTTTCTTGGGAAAAATATCATGGCACAGATTAAAAATGTGATGTGTGCTATAGCCCAATGAATTTAAATGTTCTATACCGCCTTTCCAAGTAAAATTTACAAGACATATACACCCTTCAACTAAATAACCTTCATTTTCTAATGATGCTATTGCTACAAACATGGAGCTACCAGTACAAATAGTATCATCAATGATTACAACTCTCTTTGATTTATCTCCATTTCCTTCTATTATACAAAGTTTTTCAGTATTATTTTTATTGTCTCTAATAACTATTCCTGTGTATTGTCCTTTATTGTATGAAATAATTGAAGTCAGCATTGGAACTGAAGACATTCCATAACTTGCAATTTGGGTATTGTTTGGAAAATGTTTTTTAAGATGGTATGTCATGCTTTGCGCAATTAGTTCTAAGCATTCAAAAGACAAACCAAATGACCAGTAGTTTAAAAACCAATAAGTGGAATTCGATTTATTCAAGAAATGGGCATTATTTTTTTCATAATAAATAATGCCCATTTCTTGAATAGTTTTTTTCAACTTCAAGTAATTATTATTTAAATTCAATTATTAATATAATTGTAAATTATTAAGGAATATGAAATGCATGTGTAGTAGTTATACCATTCTCATCGGTTATATTGAACCAGCCTGTATCTCTAATTCCACCTGGTCCACCAGGTCCACTAGGTCCACTAGAGCCGCCAGGACCACTAGGTCCCCCAGAGCCACCAGGACCACCTCCTCCACAGTCGTCATAATCTCCGTAATCATCTCCTATATCATAACCGTCGAAATCCCAACCGCCATCATCACCGCCATCACCACCACCACCACCATCGTCATCATGGTTTGTAAAGTCATCACATGGATTACGTGATGCTCGTTGCAGATTAACAAGATTTTTTTTGTTAATGCTTGCTTGTGAATAATTATTAAATGTGGTTGTTTTGACAAGATGCTTTTTAATACCTACTCTTGGAATTTCAGATGTAATTAATCTAATCTGAAACTCTTCCTGACTCAATATATACTCTTTGAATTTTTCGCTGAAAATTGGTTTTATTAATTTCATATGAATTGTATGTTTATTGTTTATTGCTATGAAGATAATGAATAAAGTTCTCTATTAACAACTTGATATTTTTACATTCAGCATATTCAATATTTTCTGGTGTTAGTTCTTTGCCAAATGTAATAAAACATTTTGAATGCCAACATATATTTTTTGCCCAACATTTATAACATGTATTGTTGTTTACTATATTATATTCATTATCATCTCCCTGTTTCACAACGGTAATGATTGAATATTGAGAAAGTAGACTGTTTTTCAATAGGGTTTTGTTTAATGATTCAGTGTTTTGTAATAAATAAGGATCGTCAAAAAAGATATTATAGTATTTTTTGTCTGAGCTATTTTCATGTTTGATGTGCAAAAAACTATTTATATACACATCTTTAATGTTGATTATATTGATAGCATCAGGCAGAGAAAGGAAATACTGGATTATTTTCTCAATAGAACAACCCTTAGGAACAAAGAACAAGTTACTATACCATTTGTTAGACTTTTGAAAAGATTCTGTCTTTATAATGAACTGAATACGTAATTCATACTCATTATTGAGTAACAAAAATAATTTTATGTCATCAAGACAAATCATACTCACATCAATATATAAATTTACTACATCATATATTAGTAAAGAATCTACAATTTCTTTATGAATCAAACTGTGATTTACTGGATAGGATAAATGAAAATCTAAATATTTACGTTCTATCTTCTTAACTTCTTTAAAGTATGCTATCAGTACATCAATTTCTTTAATACTGCTTGTAGGAAGATTGTTACCCAATCTAAAAAATAAAAACAAATCATTACTTACTTCAAATATTTCATTAACATCCTTAAATATTAAGTAATTTGTGTTTTCTCTTCTAAAGCAATGGATGTTACCATTATGCTCTAAATGATGTAATAAATCTAGTACATTATTCATTTTTTGAAACCTGATATTCTAAGAATAAAACTAAACAATTTTACAACATTCAATAGTATAACTTTCATTAATTCTGTATTATTTTTACAACAGTTTACCTTTTACTGTAAATGAAACTGTTTAAACTGATATTTTTGCTTAAAAACTATAAAATGAGTAAGGTGTTTTCTTTTGAATCGTTAACTAAATACATGAATAAAGGGTTTGTAAGGGAAAAACACCCAACTGAGGATATTTACATCTACGGTTATAACTCTAGGTTTAACATTGTTTGGGATGATGTAAATATCCATTTAAGAGGTCTTATTACAAATAAAGATGGCGTTGTAATGGCTAGGTCATTCACTAAATTTTTCAATTTTAAATCATATCTATCCCAAACAAAATTCTTGTTAAGCGATAACCAAATTGTAGATATTCCAGATGGTAAATTCAAGATTCTAGAAAAAATTGATGGTTGTCTTGTTATGCTATATTGGATAAATGATCAACCCTATTTAGCTACTCAAAGATCATTCTCAAGTAAAAAAGCAATAAGAGCAACACAAATACTTTACAGCAAATATTCATCTACATTTAATAAATTTGATAGAGATAAAACGTATATTTTTGAAGCGATATTTCCTGAAACTAGAGTTATCATAGACTATGGAAGTGTAGAAGAATTGTACCTAATTGGCATTTTGGATACAGAAACTGGGAATGATTGTGTATTAGAGAATATTGGTTTCAAATTACCTCATGATTATACTGATGAATTAAATTATGTTAATGATATTAGGGTCTTACAAAATTTGAATATGTACAACAAAGAAGGCTTTGTACTGGTTTACGAAAATGGCTATAGATTAAAAGTGAAGTTTCAATGGTATAGAACCATGCATAGTATGTTTGCTAAGATTATCAAACTGCAACAGGATTTATACATAGACACACTGAGGTTTAAAGCATTGATGAATATTGATAAAAATTTACTATCTAATCATCATATTTTTCAACAATTAAATAATGGATTGGGTTTGGAGAAAATAATGAACAACATTCCTGCAGTATATTATATGAATGGGATAGAACATTGGGTTGAAAATGTGTGCGTAGATTATTTGAATATGCAGAGTGATTCAAACAATAATGGTGAGGATATTAATGAGATCACTCCAAATAAGATTGAATATTTTGATATAAACAACCTTGACCTTTTTTATACTGATTCAATTATGTGGAATTTTATGAATCGACTAAAAGACAGTTTTGACTAATTTGGCAAAATTAATTTTATGTTATCTGGTTTGAAAATGTCCTTTTTTTAAAAATTAATCTTAAATTTGAGAAACTAAAAAAAACAAAAAAATATGTGTCAGTCATCTCAACAAAAATACACTGCCGTATCGGGAGCAGTAAACGTACAAACTGCCAATACAAATTTAGACGGTAGTGGTACTTTGAGTACTCTAATAACAGGTGCTAATGAGGGCACTGTTGTAAAAACAATTGCTATTAAAGCTGTAGGAAGCAACGCTCAGGGTATGATTAGATTATTTATTCAAAGAGGGCAGACAGCCTTCTTGTGGAGAGAGATACCTGTACCAGCACAAGTACAATCTGCAACTGTACCAGGTTATCAAACTACTATTAGGTTATCTTATTTATTAAGGACAGGCGATATAATGTCTGTTACTACTGAAAATTCTGAAAATTGGAATTTCGTGGCGGAAGGTGTAACGTGGGAAAATTGCACTTGTTAGCTTTACTATGTATAAATATGCATGTTTCAAAGTAACATTCGTTATTCGCATGTCAGTAGGCTACGAGCCATCATTATAACTTAAGTATATATAAAATTCCAACAGAGAAGGGGTAGAGGAACTCTGAATATTTTATTCGGAATTTATTCTACCCCTTATCACTAATTATTAATTTTTAGTTAAAATTACTTTTCAAATAAACTTATATCATATGATAAAAGAGCTTTTTGATATTAATTCCAGCATATCGCATGGCATGTTTTTAGTTAACGTGATTGGTATGGATAATTATCTTTCTGAGGAAATAATTGGCTTAAACAACGAAACTGATTTACTAGGTGCAAAAACATCTGCTAGACCTTGTCCGGAAAATTATATGGGACTTTCTAAAATTTTTAAGTTTACAGGCGCAGCAAGTAATAATCAGAAAATTAGAGATTTGATTGATGGTGCAGTAGGTTACATAATCGGCCTCGCAGTTCAAGACCCAAATTCTCCAGCTGCACATATGCTCAATTATTTTTTAGCACATCCAAATATGGAGATAGTTTTTTCTGCTTTCAACTCATTTCTACCTGGAGCACCAATTGCTGTTACAAGTCCTTCTAACTTGTTTGGAACTACACCAAAATTTGTTATTAGTATAAATATGTATGATTTTGGTCCAACAATAACTAAAATATCTAATGTTGTTCATCATTTAAACATGTTGCCAATACCATTTATTTATGGAATTCCTCTTACATCAGATGCAATAGTTATGCATGAATTTGGGCATATTTGGGAAATCTTAAACTTTAAGCCGCCAAATACTGCTTTAGCAGCAGTAAAAGACAATTATAATATCGATATTAATGATACTAATTCTACCATTTATATCGCTTCTGAAACTAGAGCACAAAAATGGGAAGCAATACACTTAAGAAATATTTTTGGAATTCACGCAGATTTTACTGATCCTTCATTTTTTTATTTGAATAATCTATTTCCAGTTAGTTTGATTCCTACTAGATCAGATTTTGAACCATTTACTACATATGTACCATAAAATCAAGACTCGCCTGTTTTTCATTTTATTATTTGGTTCATTTACTTCGTATGGACAATTAGGATATAGTTCGTTAGTGAATATTTGTGCTGAACAATTCAATAATGACAAATACATTTATCCCTATAGAGAATGTAAAGGATGTAAAGTAGATGTTAGAAAAGAGATCGAAGACACTTTTGGCAGGTATATACTGTTGGGGGCGTATAATTTAGACAGTGTGGATTTTGATATCGAATATACAGGGTTAAACAGTCCTTACTTATTTAGTTTTACTACTGAATATTTTTTGTATATTATTGATATATACTCCGGAGAAATAGTATCTGTAGAAAACATTGATAAGTTTAATATAATAATGAATACTGCAAAACAAAAATTATCTAATCTAGATAAGTGCACTTTGTATTTGTTACTCAATAAATTCGGAGTTTATGGATTTAGTGATTTGGCACGTGGATATCCAAAAAGTATTAAACAATCTAAAAAATTTACAAATTTGCATTTTACATTTTGGGGAAATAGATATAGTAAATTTGAAAACCCAGAATGGCTTTGCTCTAAGATAGAGTTTGACAAAGACCAGTCGAATAATAATAATATTTTTATTTATGAATTCTTGAGTGATAGAAGTGAATACTTAGCCTGTAGGTATCAATTTTTATTTGACTCTACAGATAATATATCGAGAATAAATAAAGAGTATTTGAAAAGAAGGGAGTAATCTCTTAGTTTTATAATGTTGTACAATTTTACTGCTCTTTTAGTTTAAATACATTTTCTCTTCTTTTTTAATTTTTACCTAATCTTACCTGTCCCTCACTGCCCCGCCAGTAGAAGAGCGCGACGCAATGCCCGCTGCTAGTAATGCAAGGGCTGGGAGCAAAAGTGAATAGAATTGATTATCTACATAATATCTGCCCAAACGCTCGAAACTACTGGCAAAACTAAAAGCCTAAAAATCTAAAACCAGAAATATACTAACCCCTATTACTTCATTGCCTCTTTCTCCTTTTGCAGCGCAAAGAGTTCATCGCGTAGGCGGGCAGCCTCCATAAAGTCAAGGTCTTTTGCTGCCTTTTCCATGGCTTTTTTAGTTTGAGTCAGCAGCTTTTCTACCTGTGCTATGGTGCGGTAGGCTACAGTTGGCTCCGCCGCCATGGGTAGGGTAGCACCATCGGGCACCGCATAGGGGCTGTTTTCGTTATAGCCCTTTATCTCCAGCACAGACCCTTGCTGCATTATGTCCTCTATCGATTTCGTGATCGTTTTAGGTACTATACCATTGGCAGTGTTGTGGCGTATTTGTTTTTCTCTGCGGCGGTCAGTTTCATCTATGGTGCGGCGCATACTGTCCGTCATTTTGTCGGCATAAAATATCACCAATCCGTTTACATTTCGGGCAGCCCTACCAGCTATCTGGGTCAGCGAGCGTTCATCCCTCAAGAAACCCTCCTTGTCCGCATCTAGTATCGCCACCAGCGATACCTCTGGCAGGTCTAGCCCCTCACGCAGTAGGTTTACCCCTACCAGCACATCTATTACCCCCAGGCGCAGGTCGCGCAGTATTTCTACCCGCTCCAGCGTATCTACCTCTGAGTGTATATATTTTGATTTAATATTAATGCGTTTCAGGTACTTATCCATTTCTTCTGCCATGCGTTTGGTGAGGGTAGTTACCAGCACCCTGCCACCACTCTTCACCCGCTTGTCTATCTCATCTAGCAGGTCATCTACCTGATTGATGCTGGGGCGCACCTCTATGGGTGGCTCTATGAGCCCCGTAGGCCGCACTATCTGCTCTACAAACACCCCTCCACATTTCTCCAGTTCATACTTGCCCGGCGTAGCACTCACAAATACCACCTGCGATACCAGACTCTCAAACTCATAAAAGTTGAGCGGCCTATTATCTAGCGCAGACGGCAACCTAAACCCATAATCTACCAGGTTCATCTTTCTAGACCTGTCGCCACCATACATGCCACTTATCTGGGGTATGGTCACATGGCTTTCGTCTATTACCAGCAGGTAGTCATCGGGGAAATAGTCGAGCAGGCAGAAGGGGCGTGTACCCGGTTTGCGCCTATCCAGAAACCGCGAGTAGTTCTCTATGCCACTACAGTAGCCCAGCTCCTGTATCATTTCCAGGTCATAGCTCACCCGCTCCTTTATGCGCTGCGCCTCTATGTGTTTGCCTATGCTCTTGAAGTAGGTCTCCTGACCGGTCATTTCGTCCTGTATTTCCCGCATTATTTGCCCCATTTGTCCGCTGGGTGCCACATAGAGGTTGGCAGGGAAAATAGCCGCATTATCCAGCACGCTTATTCGCTTGGCAGTATCTATCTCAAAGCTCTCTATCTCCTCTATTTCATCGCCAAAGAAGGTAATCCTATACCCATAATCCACGTAGGGTAGGTTGATGTCTACGGTGTCACCATTTACCCTAAATGTACCCCTCGTAAACTCACCCTGACTCCTGTTGTACAGCGCACTCACTAGTCGGTGAAGGAAGTGATTTCGCCCTATATTATCGCCCTTCTTGAAGCGGATAATACCAGCAGCATAATCGGTAGGATTACCAATACCGTATATACAAGATACCGACGCCACAACTATAATATCAGAACGTCCACTGAGCAAGCTGGTAGTAGCCCTGAGCCTCAGTTTCTCCAGTTCTTCGTTGATAGACAGGTCTTTTTCTATGTAGGTATTAGATACGGGCAGGTAAGCCTCTGGCTGGTAGTAATCGTAGTAAGATACGAAGTACTCCACCGCATTGTCTGGGAAGAAGTTGCGGAGCTCGCCGTATAGCTGAGCCACTAGCGTTTTGTTGTGGGTCAGTACCAATGTGGGGCGCTGTGTTTGCTGCACCACATTGGCCATTGTAAAGGTCTTGCCCGAGCCTGTAACCCCCAATAGTGTCTGGTATCGTTCTCCGTCATTTACGCCTTCTACCAGTTGGCGAATGGCCTCTGGCTGGTCGCCTGCCGGCTGGTACGGGCTGTTTATCTTGAATTCCATAGCTACTATGTGGTATACCCAAAATTAGCAAGTAAATTCCAGCTATGGCATACCTATTTTGTTTATCACCGCCCTAATATTGGGTGCTTTACCATTACGAATACCCCCATCAAGCACCTATAAGTAGGGAGCGCATAGATATAGACCCCATATCAAAACGGTCATTGAAATAAGTAATCTTTTCATTTTTCTGTTGTAACCCCAGTATGTAGAACAGCGGTAACAAGTGGTCGTAAGTAGGATGTGCCATACGGGCAGTACTACCCAGTAGCTGCTGATAATTCATTATAGATGCATGGTCGCCTTTGTCTATCCACTCGGTAAAGCGGGTATCAAACTCCTTAGCCCAGTCGAAAACTTTGTTATTTGTGCCGCTCCAGTCTAGCATACCTAGGTTGTGTACTATATTGCCACTACCTATTATCAGCACCCCCTTATCGCGTAGTTTGTTTAGCTCTTGGCCTATCTGGTAGTGGTATGTAGGTGGCTGGTCATAGTCTATACTCAGCTGAAAAACAGGGATATCAGCTGCAGGGTACATAGGTAACAGTACACTCCATGTGCCGTGGTCTAGCCCCCAGCTATCGTCTGACTGTATGTGGCTATGGCTTACCATTTTCATAGTAAGTGCTGCATATTCAGGTGAGCCAGGTGCCGGGTATTGCTGATCGAACAGTTTTTTAGGAAAACCACCAAAGTCGTGTATGGTGCGTGGGCGAGCCATACCTGTGACCTTAGTACCCTTTGTGAGCCAATGTGCAGATATAGACAGTATGGCACTGGGACGGGGCAGTTTTTTGCCCATATCGTGCCAGCTTTTGCTGTATATGTTGTCTTCTATGGCATTCATAGGGCTGCCATGCCCCACAAACATAGCGGGCATACGCTGAGCAGCCGGCAACTGCGCACCCAAGCGGGATAGTGCTGATAATGTAGACATACCTGTGATTTGTGCCATGGCCAACAGACCACCTGCTTTGAGTAATGAGCGCCTTTCCATGCGGCAATGTTTGAGACTGATAAGATAGCTGATTGCTACAGTAAAGGTACGTGTATGTACATGTAAATTGCAAACAAGCTATGTTAAAAATAGTTGTTACAGCAGTGAGTAGTATGCCAGTAACTGATAAATGAAAGAATAGTGTGTGCAAAAGCTTAATTTTAGGGGTTGTAGCCTATGTGTAAAAAGCGAATTATTATAATGACACTGGTATTGTGTGCGTGCTGTACAGATGCAGTAGCGCAACGGTACCGTGACCGCAGGCGCTGGGAGGCTACAGAGGGTGGGCTGGTGCACAAGGTGCTGCAATGCCTGCAATACAAAGACACTGCTGCTTATTTTGATTTGTTTCCGCCGTTTGATACGCTGTGGAGTATGGTGAACCGAAACACAGATAACAGCCCCGAGGCGCAACGCGAACTGAATAATCTGAAACAACACCCACAGATATTGGTGGAATTTGACCCGCTTTACAACCGTAGTATCATAGAGGGATTTGCACATGTGCTAGGCAAAGGCGAAGACTCTGGGGTGCAATGGAGTAGTGTGGTAATGGCGCGCTATGAGCTGCATATGCAAGAGCCCAAACAGAGCATGATGGGCTATGGCCGCATAGTACCAGAGCGATTTGCAGGTTATTTGTTTGTGCAAGATGAGTTTAATAGGGTAACCTATTGTATACGTATAGCTGAGATACAAAAGATAAAGGGACAGTTTTTTGGGGGGCAGCTACTGAATGTGCTGCAAGCTAAAAATGTAGATGAGTTTGTGCGTAAAGAGGAGATAGAACAAGACTACCTGCAATGGCTAGCTGCCCACCCTGATACTACTACTGCCATAGCCACCAAAGACTCGACAGATGTAGCGGATACTGCTGCTGGCGACAACCCACTGCTAATGCGCCGTGATGAGGGGCCCGAAGAAGACGCTGAGCGAAGAGAGGAGGTAGTAGACCGACGCTACTACGAGGGTATGATGGATAATGAGATACCCATAAAGATGTATATACGCTACATGCGAGTATTGCCAGGTAAACCACAACAATATGATGGGCTATACAAACTAGGTGACTCTAAAAAGTACTTGAAGCTAGAGATAACTATGACGCCAGAAGGTAAGTGGGTGATAGAGGACGAGTCGGCAGTAGGGGTGATGGAACTGGTGCTGAAGGGGCGCAACTATGTGGGTGGATGGAGTAATGCTGATGAAAACGGATTTGATGTGGTAATGACCCAAACCGGCACCCCTAAAGGCAAGATAGAAATACTGGATAAGATACTAGATAGGGGGGGCAATCCTAGGGTAGACGAAAGTATATTTGATGAAGATGATGATGGTGGTAAGGGGAAAAAGCGTAGAAAAAATAATAAGGAAGAAGTAGAAAAAGATAAAAAACAAGATAAACCAACCAAAAAAGAACCAGCCAAAGAAAGCGAAAAACCAGCCGAAAAAGCCAAAAATGATGATGGTGACAGTGGCAAAAAGAAACCTAAAAAAACAAAAGACAAGGAAAACAAGGAAGCCGAAGGTATACAGCAGAAATGAGTACGAAATTCCTAAAAAAGTATACTTTTTGTCATAAAGCCAGTAAATGTTTCTTTCCCGAAAATAAATTTGCTTAGATTTGATTCTTATTTCTAAAAAATAGCTCCAAGTTATGAAGTCATTTTTACTCACCGCAGCCATGTTAGTGGCATTTGCGGGCGGGATGTTTGCACAAAATCTGCCCCCAGAATATAACTGGGAAGTAGGTGTAAATGGCGGCTACAGTGCAATAACCAGGCCTGTTGGCCCACCGGCAGTGTATAGCGGAACCCGTACCAATATTGTGAAAGATTTCTCGCTGCGTGCTAGTTATTATCTAAATTGGCGATGGTTGTTGTCTTTGGATATTGGCACCAGACGCTGGGAATCCTTTGGACAATGGGATCTGGAAGGCAAATTTGGCAAAAAACTAAAACCAGTTAATGTAAACTTCTTGCTGGCCGACCAGGCAATAACACAGTCTATACAGCTGAACCATGTTATACCTTTCTACACTCAATTTCGCGATTTTAATCGCGCTAATCTATACTTTGGTGTAATGGCAGGTCTGGTGAATACGATAAATGATGGTTCACGCTCTTATGACAAGTATAATGATGGTGTAGATTCTGGTTATACCTATGTTTCTGGTTATCATTACAGTGCCGGCAGAGGTTATAGTTTGGGATTGCAGACAGGGTTCATTTACTACATAGTGCCACGCCTTGGTGTAACTGCGGAGTTGGCAATGCGCTATGTAGATGTAAAAACCTTTGATCAAAATTTTGCAGCGGTTAACAACAGATATCACCTACTACACTTTCCGCAAACGGTAGGTGTGCGCTGGCGTTTTTAATTTCACTCGACTTTATTTAGTTCAGTCCTCAAAATCAATTGGTTTTGGGGACTTTTTTTGGGATGTAGGGTTGTGTTATCGTGAAAATATGTTGCCCTTTGTAGCAACTAAAAGGTGGTTTGGTATTCAGTATTCTATTTAAATTTTCTGTTATAATGCATGCACAATAGTTATCCACCATTTGTTATTTCTTTTAGTTGCTTTATCTAGGCATACAGTTTATCTTTGTAAGGTTAAGAAATTGGATTACATATTTTATTCATGCAATAATACGTAACAAACACAGACTATTGCCTAGAGCCTTTATGTTACTCAGGCACAGATCATTATTCTCAGCTGCAAAAAATAACCACAACATAAATGGAACAGGAACAGGAAAAAGAAATATTGCGGAATCCCGCCGATTATGATGCCGGGAGTATACAGGTATTAGAAGGGCTAGAAGCAGTACGTAAGCGTCCTGCTATGTACATAGGAGATATAGGGGTAAAGGGGTTGCATCACTTGGTATATGAGGTGGTGGATAACTCTATAGATGAGGCTCTGGCTGGTCATTGCAAAAACATTAACGTTACTATTCATCCCAATAATTCTGTAAGCGTACAGGATGATGGACGCGGTATACCTACGGGCATGCATGCCAAAGAAGGCAGATCAGCACTGGAAGTAGTAATGACGGTACTGCATGCTGGTGGTAAGTTTGATAAAGACAGTTATAAGGTATCTGGAGGTCTGCATGGTGTGGGTGTGAGTTGTGTGAATGCACTTAGTAGCCATCTGCATGTAACCGTAAAACGTGAAGGCAAAACCTTTGAACAAGAATACTCAAAAGGAGCACCGTTGTATCCGGTAAGAGAAACGGGAGTACCATCGTCAGAAACCGGTACGAGAGTACAGTTTCAGCCAGATGACACAATATTTAAAGATACAGTGTATAATCGCGATATACTTGCAGGTAGGCTACGTGAGTTGAGCTACCTTAACAAGGGAATACGCATTATACTCAATGACGAACGTGAGCTGACTGAAGAAGGTCAGCTACTAACCGAAACCTTTTACAGCGAAGGTGGCATAGTGGAATTTGTGCAGATGCTGGATGCTAAAGGCAAACGCGATCCATTGTTGCCTTTCCCCATATTTGTAGAGGCGCATGATAAAGAGTCGAATGTAGCTGTAGATGTTGCCTTGTCTTACAATACCTCTTATAATGAGCATATCTTCTCTTACGTTAACAACATCAATACTATAGAAGGTGGTACGCACGTAGCAGGTTTTCGTAGGGCTATCACACGTGTGTTCAAATCTTATGGCGATAAAAACAAGTTGTTTGAGCGTGCAAAGGTGGATATAACCGGTGACGACTTCCGTGAGGGGCTAAGTGCTATCATATCGGTAAAGGTACCAGAGCCACAGTTTGAGGGACAGACCAAAACTAAGCTAGGTAACAATGATGTGATGGGTGTGGTAGATGTATGTGTGAGCCGCACGCTGGAGGCATACCTTGAGGAGCACCCCAAGGAAGCCAAAATGATCATAGACAAGGTGATAATAGCAGCACAAGCACGTGCAGCAGCACGTAAGGCTCGTGAAATGGTGCAACGTAAAAGTGTGCTAACGGGTGGTGGTATGCCTGGCAAACTGGCTGACTGCTCTGAGCGCGACCCTGCTAAATGTGAACTATATCTGGTAGAAGGAGATTCGGCTGGTGGTACTGCCAAACAAGGGCGTGACCGTAGCTATCAGGCTATATTGCCACTAAGGGGTAAGATACTGAACGTAGAAAAAGCACAGGAGTATAAGATCTACGAAAACGAAGAGATAAAAAATATGTTTACGGCGCTAGGTGTAAGCATAGGCACTCCTGAAGATCCTAAACAGCTGAACCTAACAAAGCTGCGCTACCACAAAATCATCATCATGACCGATGCCGATGTGGATGGGTCGCACATTGCCACACTGATACTTACTTTCTTTTACAGATACATGAAGGAGCTGGTGCTGCAAGGGCACGTGTATTTGGCGCAGCCACCGCTGTACCTAGTGAAAAAAGGTAAAGAACAGCAATATGCTTGGACGGAAGAGGATCGCCTGGCAGCTATACAAAAACTAGGACAGGGCAAGGAAGACTCTGTAAATATACAGCGATATAAAGGTCTGGGTGAGATGAATGCAGAGCAGTTGTGGACAACAACCATGGACCCTGAAACGCGCAGCCTGAAACGTGTAGCGATAGAAAGCATGACCTATGCAGATGAGATATTCTCTATGCTAATGGGCGATGAGGTGCCACCACGCAGGCACTTCATAGAGACACACGCCAGGTATGCGAAAATTGACATTTAGCATTTTTTGAAAGTATAATGCATGCAGGCTATTCTTAATTAGAATAGCCTGTTTTTATTTTTAATACAATACATTACTTTCCAACAAACTATATTCACAGATGTAGCGCACTCATTTTTCATTTTCTCGCTCTAATATTATAATTTCATGTTTTAATTAAAAGCTCAATCTAAGATGAGAAAACTACTTACATGTATTACCCTGATGGCCTTGACACTGGGTACCACTGGCACTTATGCACAGCGGTTGCTAAACAAGGGTGTCAAAAAATCAGTTTCTAACTCTAGCAGTTCAAATGTAGGTTCGCTTTGGACACACACACCATTGTCTAAAGCACCATCAACGTCACTGATGCGGATTCATCCATCGGCATACAAGGTGTATCAGTTGAATGCATCTGCCATGAGGGCACAATTATGGGCTCTTACAGACAATGCGGGTAGTACTGCTACTATTAGTTTGCCTATGCCAGATGGTAGTTTTCGCAGCTTTAGGGTATGGGAAAGTGCAGTGATGCCAGAGGAAATGGCTGCAAAGTATCCGGGCATCAAAACATTCTCTGCCGAGGCCGTTAATGATAAACGTGTTACTGCCAAATTGGATTACACCTTATTTGGTTTTCATGCAGTGATATTTGATGGTGAACAAACTATAATGACCGACCCATACGACAATCTGAATGATGGTTTTTATGTGGTTCATTACAAACAAGACGAAAACCGTCCTTTCTCTCAACGTATGAAATGTGCAGTAGGTGGCGCACATGAGCATAGCCCGATAGGAGAGCCTATGGATCTGGGTAATACAAGTTTGCCCAACATGAATCTGGGCAAAATAAAAGAATCATTACCTCCTTCAATATCTTCGTATGTGCCTGGTAAAACACCAGTATCAGTAGAAGAACCACAGGCGATAACGGTCAATGGTGCCACTCTAAGAACCTATCGTTTGGCATTGTCTGCCAACAGTTTTTATTGTCAGGCCGCTACTGGTTTGGGTTCTCCTACTATAGGTCAGTGCCTTAGTGCTATGACTACATCCATCAACAGGGTAAATGGTGTGTACAACAGAGAGATATCTGTACAGTTTGTTTTCTGCAATAATGAAGATACACTTATATGGCCAACAGCTACCGGCAGTGTAAACGGTGCAGACCCATTTGCTGCTATCAATACAAATGCAGGTTCATGTATTACTCAAAATCAAACTACTGTAACAGCGAGAATAGGTAGTGCCAATTATGATGTAGGGCATGTATTTACCACTGGTGCGGGCGGATTGGCAGGATTGGGTGTTGTATGTAATAGCACCCAAAAAGCCAGAGGCGTAACAGGGTCAGGTTCTCCAGTTGGCGATGCATTTGACATAGATTATGTAGCGCATGAGTTGGGTCATCAGTTTGGTTCAAGTCACACTTTTAATAACAATGTTGATGGATCGTGTAACGGTAACGCATCGAGCGGTAATGCATACGAGCCAGCAAGTGGAGCTACAATAATGGACTATGCTGGTATTTGCAATCCTGATAACGTGCAGGCTAACAGCTCTCCTTACTTCAGCGCTAGCAGCCTTACACAGATTCAGGCACATATATCTGGATCTGGCGGCACATGCGCAGTAACAGCACCATCGGGTCATGCACCCGCTACTATGGCACCGTTCACTGCTAGCTACTTTATACCTTATAAAACTCCATTTGAGTTGACGAGTCCTACAGCTACACCATCAGTAGGTGATACAGCCGTAACTTATTGCTGGTTCCAGTGGAATCGTGGAGATTTTGGTAGCAGGTTAAATCAGACGTTTGTACGTGGACCAATTTTTCGTAGTTATCAGCCAGTTTATAATGAAACAAGAGTTTTCCCACGTATCAATACAGTACTAACAGGCACCCTTACTAACAGCGGTGAAAAAGCGCCAGATACTACCCGTTACCTGACGATGAAAATGGCTGTACGCAACATTATGAATGGTATGGGCTGCTTTAGTATCTATGACGATACGGTGCACATTGACGCAGTATCTACAGGTGCTGGCAATGGATATGCAGGGTTTAGAGTTACCAGCCAAAACACTACTGGCATTGTGTACACAGGAGGCTCTACGCAAACAGTGACCTGGAATGTGGTAGGCACAAATGCAGCACCTGTGAGTGCAGCCAACGTAACAATATTTATGTCTACTGATGGTGGTTTTACTTGGCCCTACACAATAGGTACATTCCCCAATACTGGCACTGCCAGTGTAACATTACCGAATCCTCCTGTAACTACTACTACTGCTCGCATTAAGGTAAAAGGAACTGGTAACATATTCTTCAACATTAACTCTAACAACTTCAGGGTAAACCCAGGCCCAACTACCGGACCTATAACAGGGACACTAACAGTGTGTGTAGGCGGTACTACCACTCTTAGTGACACTACCGCTGGTGGTACATGGACTAGCAGCACACCTGCTGTTGCTACTATTGGCTCTCTTACTGGTATTGTAACCGGCGTTACAGCAGGCACTGCTACTATTACTTACAATGCATCGACAGGCAATGTGACAGCAGTAGTAACTGTAAATTCAATACCCACTCCTGCTGCTATAACCGGTAGTAGTTCCGTTTGTACTGGGCTTACCACTGCTTTAAGCAGTGGCACTCCTGGTGGCGTATGGAGTAGTAGCAATACTGCACGTGCTACAGTTAACACCTCAGGAGTAGTTACAGGCATTTCTGCAGGCACAGTTACCATTACGTATTCTGTTACTAATACATGTGGCACAGGAATAGCTACTCGTATCATGACAGTAAGCGCACCTACTGCTGTAGCACCTATTACTGGTACTTTGAGCTTGTGCAGTGGTGCCACAACAGTACTAGCTTGCACTACGCCATCAGGTGTGTGGAGCAGTGCAGATGCCGCTACAGCAACGGTAAATACATCAGGAGTAGTAACAGGAGTAGCAGCAGGCACAGTTACTGTAAGCTACAGCGTTACTAATGCTTTTGGTTGTGTGTCTTCATCATCGGCAGTGGTTACTGTCAATGCACTTCCTGTAGCTACTACTTCGCCGTCAGGTGCAGTGGTTATCTGTTTGGGAGGTAGTCAATTGATATCAGCGGCACCAACAGGTGCGGGCTTTACTTATCAGTGGCAAGATGGTGGTGCAAATATTGTAGGTGCTACCAATAGTACTTATCTGGCTACTACAGCAGGCACTTTCAGGGTTATAGTTACCAACACAACTACAACCTGTGTGGGCACATCAGCAGCACTTACTATTACTACAAGCGCTACCAGTGTGGTAGTGCCAGCAGTGAGTATAGCAGCTACACCCGGCACAACTGTATGTGCGACAGTGGGTGCGGTAAGCTACACAGCAACACCAGTAAATGGTGGTACTACACCAGCCTATCAGTGGTATGTAAACAACATAGCAACAGGCGGCACAGGAACTACCTACTCTTACACACCTGCTAATGGTGATGTAGTGAAATGTATGCTTACCAGCAGTCTAGCATGTGCTACGCCAGCCACTGTAGCAGATAGTGTAACAATGACCGTAACTACTGCCGTAACGCCTGATGTAAGCATTAATGCAATACCCAATGATACAGTGTGTGTAGGACAGCCTGCGACGTATAATGCCGTACCAGTAAATGGTGGTACAGCCCCAACTTATCAGTGGACCAGAAATGGTGTGAATGTAGCTACCGGACCATCGTACACGCACACGCCAGCTAATGGTGATGTTATATTTTGCCAAATGGTAAGTAATGCATCTTGCCGCACTACTACGGCTGTTACCAGTGCGCCACTAGTAATGACGGTGCAGGTGCCAGCAACTAACACGGTATCTATCAGTGCAAGTTCGCCCAGTGTAGTAGCAGGTGAAAATATTACCTTCGCTGCAATAGCCCTCAACGCTGGTCCGTCGCCAGACTACCAATGGTTCATTAACAGTGTGGCTGTGCCAGGTGCTACAAATGCTACCTTTACTACCAACACGCTGACTAATGGTCAGGTGGTGCATTGCAAAGTGACTAGTAACTTGCCTTGTATACTGCCTAAGACAGCACTTAGCCCCGGATTTACCATAACTGTTACTGCAAGTGTTACAGATTTGTCTGGCACAACAAATTCATTTGTACTGACTCCTAACCCTAACAGGGGAGCATTTATAGTGACTGGTAAACTAGCGGTAACCCAAAAGGAAGATGTGCAGATATCTGTAACCAATGTACTGGGACAGGTATTGTACAGCACTACATCAGTTGCTACAACAGGTTCAGTAGAGCAGCAAATTTCGTTGTCATCAGCAGTGCCTTCAGGAGTATATTTTGTAACTGTTTACACTGGCACAGAGCAAGTTGTTTTCAGGATGGTGATAGACAAATAATAGTTTTCAAAAGCGTCAATTCAACAAAAAAGCTACTGGTTTTTCAGTAGCTTTTTTGTTGGGTATTACTCACCCAACATAGCAATGCAATCATTTTATTACCAACGTTTTAGCAACTAAAATTCAAAGCTATTTGGCAGTAAAAAGACTGCAAAAAATCTCTTGTTACTTTATCAGAAAATAGTTTTGTTTTTGTTGTTGTTTTATAAAAAAAATGTAGATTTGACTATTATTAATTTTTT
>CAZRPA010000063.1:0-20872 GCA_964601855.1 uncultured Flavipsychrobacter sp.
GCCAGGACGACACCACCCATTTTGTCAAAAGTTTTCAGGAAACCATCTCTTTCGAGAGTGAAACGTACCATCTCAGAACCCGGAGTGATGGTGAATTCACTTTTCGCTTTCAGACCTTTGCTCATAGCATCGTTAGCTATGAAAGCTGAGCGGGAAATATCTTCGTAAGAAGAGTTGGTGCAAGAACCTATAAGTGCTACTTCAACTTGGTCAGGCCAGCCATGTTCTTTTACAGCAGCAGCCATTTCGCTGATAGGAGTAGCTAGGTCTGGAGTGAAAGGACCATTTACATAAGGCTCCAGTTCGTCTAGGTTAATTTCAATAAGCTGATCGTAGTATGCAGCTGGATTGTCAAGTACTTCATTGTCAGCCCGGAGTTCAGCAGCTACACCATTTGCCAGCTCTGCCACATCTGCACGGCTGGTACCACGAAGGTAGTCAGACATTTTTTCGTCGTAAGCAAACATAGAACATGTAGCACCTATTTCAGCACCCATGTTGCATATAGTAGCCTTGCCGGTGCAGCTCAGAGATTCGGCGCCTTCACCAAAGTACTCAACTATTGCACCAGTACCACCTTTTACGGTAAGTATACCAGCTACTTTCAGAATAATGTCTTTGGCAGATGTCCAACCACTCATTTTGCCGGTAAGTTTTACACCTATCAGTTTAGGCATTTTAAGCTCCCATGCCAAACCTGCCATTACATCTACCGCATCAGCACCACCTACACCTATAGCTATCATACCTAAGCCACCAGCGTTTGGGGTGTGGCTATCAGTACCTATCATCATGCCACCTGGGAAAGCGTAGTTTTCCAGTACTACCTGATGTATAATACCTGCACCTGCACGCCAAAATCCGATGCCGTACTTGTCTGATATTGACGCAAGGAAATCATACACTTCTTTGTTTACATCTACAGCAGTAGCCAAATCTTCTACTGCACCTATTTTTGCCTGTATCAGGTGATCGCAATGCACAGTACTAGGTACAGCAACTTGGCTACGACCACACGTACTGAATTGCAACAGAGCCATCTGTGCCGTAGCATCTTGCATGGCTACACGGTCTGGAGCAAAGTTTACATAGTCCTTACCGCGAGCAAAAGCAACAGAAGGTGCTTCGTAAGCGTGCGAGTACAATACTTTTTCTGCGAATGTAAGCGGGCGACCCAACAAGGTGCGGGCGGCGGCTACTTTGCCGGGTAGTTGTTCGTAAACTTTCCGGATCAGATTGATATCAAATGCCATTATGGAGGATTAATTTTTTAATTAGATTGCAAAATTACCACATCTCAAACAAAAACCGAAATTAGCCAACAAAGTAAATTAGAAATTATCCACTTTTTTGAAGATTGCTTTTGTGTATTGATAAGCTGATTTTTAATATGACCTAGTAAGTTGTTGGTAATTGTTTATATGTAGTGTCAAGGTAAAGTATCTATAGTTTGCAGAATGTTATTTGTTAATGTAAATTCAATGTTTATGTGTAATAGCTTAATTGTGTATTGAAATGGGGAAAAAATATAGCTGTTTAATTTTTTATTTCCTCCAAACAAATTATTTTTACCGTGAAGCAAACTGTTTTGGTTGAATAACCGTCTTTATGGTTTGTAAGCAGAGAGATTATACCTTCAAACTTTTATATTGTAATTTTTATGAGAAAATCGATACCTGTATTTTTACGCAGTCTCGTAGTAGTGTTTGTTCTGATGTTCGGTGCTAAAGGTTCGTTTGCATCGCACATAGTAGGAGGGGACATATATTACACATGGCTGTCTGGCAGCACTTATAGGGTGACTGTAGTACTGTATGGCGATTGTGGGCCTGCAAGTTCTGGAGCTTTTGCAACATTGCCTGGTGGACGTCCGGCAGTATGTGTTTATGATGGAACTACTCCTGTTACTACATTGACATGTTCGGTTGTAATTCCAGCAGCTGGAGTAGAGATAACACCCGTTTGTCCAGATTCATTGACGCGGACTCAATGTACCAGCCTTACTAATACAATTCCCGGAATCAAAAAATTTGTATATGCTGTAAATTACACAGTTCCGTATGCATCTGCCAATTGGCGTTTTGTATTTAACTCTACATATGTAGGTTCATCTGCAGGGCGTGCAGCCGCTATTACAAACGTAGTTGGTGCAGGAGGTACATTAATGGAGTTGACAGCAACATTAAACAATACAGTTTATAATAACTCAAACCCCAATCTTACGGTAGTACCCACACCGTTTTTCTGCCTCAACACACCTATATGTTATACCCCGGGTGCTATAGACGCTGATGATGATAGTTTGAGATTTGAATTGATTCCAGCAAAAAATGCAACATCTAATTGTACTACATCAGGTGCTGATGTAGGATATACAGGTGTAGCATGGACACCACCTGCTACAGCGGTTTCTGCTACTACTCCATTGAGGTGTGTGGCTGGTAGTTTTAGCTTTAGCCCTTTAAATGGTCAAGTTTGTTTCAATCCTAACTTCACACAGAGAAGTGTGGTAGTGTATGAGATCAAAGAGTACAGAGCAGGTACATTTGTGGGTAGTATGCAACGTGAAATGACCTTTTTGGTTCAAGGTTGTTTGGTGAATGCACCTACTGTAGGCGTAGTAGATACTGGCGGTGTAATACAAATTGACGGACCTAGTGCGTTTCACGTATGTGGCGATGAAGGTTCATTTACCCTCACTATGCGCCCAAGACCCGATACTACAACTCCCGCAGTTATCAATGTTACTTGTACTGCTACAGGATTACCTACAGGTCTAAGTTTCTCAGTTACTAACAATGGTACACCTAACCCTATATGTGTTTTCAGTGGTAATGCATCATTGATGTCTCCTGGTGTTTATACTTTCTTTTTGAACCTTCGTGATGATGCTTGTCCTTTGAATGGCAACAACACTATTGCTTACACTATTAGCATTTACCCAGTACCTACAATTAGTCATAATGTAGTAGCCGAAGCAACCTGTATTACTAAAGCTGTAGTTAGGATAAACCCTGGTGGTTCAGGAAGACCATGGACAATAAAAGTATCTAACCCTCTACTGCCTATAGGCGCTGATACCATAGCTACATATGTAGATTCTGTATCGTTTACTGATCTTTTCGAACCCGGCCCATTACCTGGCCCAGGAATGTATATTGCTACTATCTTCACATCTGTATCTACTGAGTGTGCTTTGTTTGATACAATAAGACTTGTAGTACCTTCAAAATTATTGCCAGCTGCAGAGGGTGTAGATCCTAGCCATTGCGGAAAAAATGACGGTTTTATATTGCTTACTAATCTTAACCCTGGTGGTATAGACACTGTTACTTATGACAAGTATGGTATACCTCAACCTCCAATAATAGGTGTGGTGACTGCGGGTGGAACTTTTACGATTCCTAACCTTAGAGCAGGTGTATATTCTAACATTGTAGTGAAATATGGATATTGTACTTCTGATCCTATAGGGCCGGTAACATTAACAGATCCTCCATTTACGTTTACCGCTGTTACTAGTCAGAATCCATCTAAATGTGGTTTCTGCGATGGTTGGATAAAATTGGACGGTTTACATCCTGACCAGTTAGATACTGTAACTTATTTGAAGGATGGAGTAGCCCAAACTCCTTTATCTTTCTATATCAATTCTGATAGTACCATAACATTATCTACATTGTGTGAGGGCAATTATACTCCATTCACAGTAAGAACTGCAGGGGTATGTACCGCTACGTTGACAACAGTAGCTAGCTTGACTGCACCACAATTAAATATTGATTTCGATACGTTGGTCAACTATGGCTGTAAAGGGGATACGTTAGTGCTTACAAATCTCTCAACTCCAGCAGGAGAACTGACATATACTTGGGATTTTGGAGACGGAGGTACGTCTACTCAAATTAATCCGATACATGTATACACCAACACTACTGCGTCAACTTATTTCGTTAAGTTGTATGCTACCAACACTGCTTGTGTAGATAGTCATATTGTACAGTTGAATCTTAATCACTTCCAGAATGCGGATTTCACAATGAATCCAGAAAAATTCTTGTGTCAGATAGATAGTGTTACGTTCACTAATACATCAACAGGTACTGGTCTTGATTACACTTGGTATTTCGCAGACGGTAGGGTAGACCAGAACATGAACGTGGTTCATTCGTACACAAACATGGGTACTTATAATACATCACTGGTGGTGCATAATGTTACAAAAGGCAAACATTGCTACGATACAATGACAAAATCAATTGTTGTTGACTCAAACAGTGTATTGACACTTAAAGTATCTGGAGATGTGACAGCAATATGTCGTGGACAGGCTATAACGATAAGTGCTATTTACACTACTAGTGGCGACACTGGTAACAAATGGACTATGAGTGAAGGTTTTGAAATGACCAATGCTAACCCTATAATGCACTCATTTGAGGGTATAGGGCCAAAGGACATAAGATTTGATGCTAAGTTCAGAGCTTGTCCAGAAAAAACAGCATCGCTTACAATCTATGCTTTTGACGTTCCAGGATTGTACCTAGGTCCAGATACTGCAATATGCCCAGGTGGAAACCCAATACTACTTAATGACGATAGAAACGACAGGAATCCTAATGCTAAATGGCGTTGGAATACAGGTCAAACATCTTCAAACTTGGTAGTAACTAAGCCTGGTACATATATAGCTACTGTTACTATTGACGGTTGTGCAACAACAGATACCGTTTTTGTAAACAAAGATTGCTATGTTGATGTTCCAAACGTGTTTACTCCAAACAATGACGGTGTTAATGACTTCTTCTTCCCACGCAAATTCTTGTCGAGAGGTGTTACTACTTTCAGAATGAGTATTTATAACCGTTGGGGTCAGCAGATATACGAAACTACCAGCACTGACGGACAAGGTTGGGATGGTGCATTGAACGGTGTAGCGCAGCCATCAGGGGTATATGTTTATGTAATAGACGTTACGTTCAAAGATGGTCAGATAGAACAACACAAAGGAAATGTAACCATACTAAGATAGACAGTATTGAATTGATTGTACGAAGCCACTCCATTTTGGGGTGGCTTTGTCGTTTTATGTATTTCTAAAGGCAGATAGTGTGGTCGATGGTTAACAGTTGTTCTGTTTTTGATATTCCCATAGCGTTATTGCACAGAAAGAGATAACGGGATGGTTTTACCTTTGCTTGTTACCCAATAGTGGGGTTTTGTGCTAATATCCAGATTGTAGGCTGCTAAGTAGCATAAAGTTGAAAGGAAAGTGCTATTAAATGCTATTTGCAGAGGGAAAATAGGCAGGCTGTTATGTAAGTAGTGTTATTGTTGTATGTACTTTGGTTAAAAAATGGTTTACTTTTTAGATGTAGTATGCAAACTGATGCCGATGGCTAGGTAACCATGGTACAAAAAGTATCATAAAGCGTTGTAGTGCTAGCCCGTGATATAGCAGCAGATTTACAATAGTAGGAGTAGAATAGCAGAACCTTGTTGGAAGGCTTTAGGGCAATATGCTAATAGAGAAAAATAACTTTCAGCTATCGTTTAGCTGGTTATTTCACCTTAGCATTGATTTTCTCGTAGGCTATATTGTTGCTCACAAACTCAGGTACCAGATCTTTCATCAGTGAAACTGTCTCTAGGGTATAGTGTCTGCTGGCGCTACTGATGAGTTTATTTACTTTTTTCTCTACTACACTGAAGTCATATTGACGCACATCGGCAATGAGGATTTTCTCATGATAGGTAGGTCTGGAGTTTTCAGCACTGCTCAGTAGTTCTTCATATAGTTTTTCTCCAGGTCTTAGTCCGGTGTATACTATTTGTATATCTCTGTCAGGTTCTTTTCCAGATAGTTTTATGACTTTTCTTGCCAAATCCGCTATTTTGATCGGCTTGCCCATGTCAAACACAAATATTTCGCCACCTTGGCCCATTACACCCGCTTCTATGACCAGCAAACACGCTTCAGGGATAGTCATGAAGTAACGGGTAATATCGGGGTGTGTCACCGTTATAGGGCCTCCTTTCTCTAGTTGCTTCTGAAATCTTGGAATTACAGATCCATTTGAGCCTAAAACATTGCCAAAACGAGTAGTTACAAACTTAGTAATTTTTGCATCAGCATTGTTTTCGTTTGCTGTGGATAGTTGTTTGAAGAAGCTTTGGGTAAATATCTCTGCAATACGTTTAGACGCCCCCATTACATTGGTAGGGTTCACTGCCTTATCAGTTGATACCATCACAAATTTCTCCACATTATTGGCCACTGCCAGTTCTGCAAGAGTTTTTGTACCACCTACATTATTGAGTACGGCTATAGAAGGGTTGTCTTCCATAAGAGGCACGTGCTTGTAGGCTGCAGCATGGAAAACTATTTGTGGGTTGTAAATTTCGAATAAGTGCTCCATTCTGTTTTTGTCGCATATATCGCCCATGTATGCTTTCACAGCAGGATTATTAAATTTTTCCTGTATTTCCAGCATGAATTCATGCATGGGTGTTTCTGCTTTATCACACATGATAAGCAATGACGGACGATAATTGAGCAACTGCCTTACTAGCTCACTACCTATAGAACCTGCAGCACCCGTAACAAGTATTTTTTTGCCTTTGAGTTCACTGTAGATTGCTTCGTTGTGTATTTTTATTACCTCACGCTCTAGTAGATCTTCAATATTTATGTTTTGTAGCTGCTGAGTGTCTAGTTTGCCATTTAGCCAATCTCGCATAGCAGGTACCTGCTGGATTTTTATGCTATATTTAAGACAGTTATCTACGAGTTCATTTAATTTGCTAGTGTCAATTACCTTACTAGCCATTATAAGTATCTCTACACCTTCGGCACTTAGTTTTGCCAAGCTATTTTCCTGAGTACTGTATATAGGGATACCTTCCAGTAATTTGCCGGTAGTAATAAAAGAATCGTCAAGAAAAGCCACCACTTGCATGTCGCCATCAGGTAGGCTATTCATTACCTTTTTGATGTGTAATCCATCTGCCGATGTATCATATACCACTACTTTTTTCTTCAGCACTTTGACACCATTGTGCGATATGTTTTTGTAGAAATTAAACACATAACGTACGGTGAGCCTGTAGGAAATAATTACAAAACTTGTAATGAAAAAATTGATGGCTACTATCTGTAGGGTAAAATAATTGCCTGATTTCAGGAAGAAGATATTAAGTACTAAATAGAAAAATGCTGCTATGGCATTTACCATTACCAATCGAGATGTGTCTTCTAGGTTAGTGTACCTAATAATTCCAGCATAGCTCTTAAATAGGAAAAAGAGAACAGCATTGAGTGCCAAAGCAACTCCCATCATGAAGCGAAGACCAACTCCTATTTGATCCCAATTGAAGTTTAGCTTCAACATTCGGGATAAGAATATGCAAAAGCAAACCAGAAAAAGGTCTAATAGAAAGACCAACCATCTGGGAAGGATGCGAACTTTATAAGACATTGTTTTCTTTTTAGTGATGATTTTTTTACCCCAAGGAGTAGATAGGACCACAATATTACAAAATACTTAGTAAATTAGGTAACACTAAGCAGGCTAATTATTTACATTAGCTAGCAAATAATATATACTAATTATTTATTGGTGAATTTTAATTGACTTCAATGTTGACAAAATGGAGAAAAAACTTACCTTGCAATATGGAAAATTCGAAAAGCACAACAAACAAAAAGGCTGGACCATCAAAATTGCCTGCAAAACAAATAGTATTTGGCAATCAGCCAAAAGGTAAAAAAGGTCTGGTAACAGGTAAAGCATCAGCCAACTCTACCAAAAAAGGGGGGGTGAACTTGATGAGGAAATTGTCTGGTATGTAGCATGGCGCTATGATATGAGCCGAAGCATTTGATTGTCTATTGACTGAAAAAAGTCGTTTGGTTGAAAGGTGCGCCAGTTGGGGCTTTCCAGTAGTTGCACATAGTAGTCTATGTGGCTTTTGTGAAAATCGTATTGAGACTGCTCTGGCATATTGATACTGGCTATCCATCCACCGTCGTCTCTTATATCTTCGCTCCATTCCTGATAGTAATCGGTATCAATACTGTGAAAGTTGAGTACATTTTCGGTTATCAATATATACTTCACTATTCCTTTTGCAATCATAAGATCTATGACAGATCTTTTTAGTTGCATAATGTCGTTCTCAACTGCATCGTTCCATTCGCCAATGAGCTCTATGATTGCAAAGTTGTAATCATAGTCGGCAAACAAAACCTTCATGTAAAGCGTTCTGGACCCGAAATCGTCCCATTGAGGATGGATGTAGTAGTTGTAAATAGTGTTGGAATATTCGAATTCGCTATGCTCAGCACCATAAAAAGGGGAAAGTTCATCTTCTTCGGCAGTGTAAAGGTGACGCCAATTGTAGAAAGGTTCTATTTCGTGCATTCAAATAAAGTATGTAGATGCCTGGAAAAGCAGGCTGATAAAACAAGAGTACAAATGTAGTGAAATGAGGCTTTTGATGAGCTGATAGGTGCTGTGTTTAGTTTAAAGCAGAGCATAAGAATATGCAAGTAAGAATAAGTGTTGATTTTGTAAGTGAATACCGTTCAAAAGGCTTCAATTTGACGGTTACTTTACGTTGAAATTATTTTGCGGAAAAATTTTTCTATTAAATAAAAAGTTTTTACTACCTTTGCAGTCCTTAAAAAAATATGGCCAAACAATCACTCATTAAACAGGACGGTACTATAGTTGAAGCACTATCTAATGCTATGTTCCGCGTCCGTTTGGAAAATGGGCACGAAATACTAGCTACAATCTCAGGTAAGATGCGCATGCACTACATCCGTATCCTGCCCGGAGATAAAGTAGGAGTAGAAATGAGTCCGTACGATCTTAGCCGCGGTAGAATTATATACAGATACAAGTAAATTACCCTTTGGGTTTATATAAAACAAAAGAGCAAAATACAATATCATGAAAGTAAGAGCAGCTATAAAAAAGCGTAGTGTTGACTGTAAGATTGTACGTCGTAAAGGCAAATTGTACATCATAAACAAAAAAAATCCCCGTTTTAAGCAAAGACAAGGGTAATTCCTGTTTTGATGATAATGGGCTGTCTCTATTAGAGATAAGTGTAATAAAATTGTGTAACAATAATTAGTAAAATACTCTGCCACCGATTTAGGGGCTGAGAGTTTAAAACTTCAATTTTCAATGGCTCGTATAGCTGGTATTGACCTTCCGAAAAACAAACGTGGTGAAATAGCGCTCACCTACATCTATGGTATTGGCAACAATACTGCGCGCTACATTCTTGACAAAGCAGGAGTAAGCTATGATAAGAAAGCTTATGAATGGAATGACGAAGAGCAAACTGCTATTCGTAACATCATCAATGCTGAGTTTAAAGTGGAAGGTCAACTGCGTTCTGAAGTGCAGATGAACATCAAACGTCTTATGGACATCGCTTGTTATCGTGGTCTACGTCATCGTAAAGGCTTGCCATTACGCGGACAGCGCACACGTACCAACAGCCGTACTCGTAAAGGAAAGCGTAAGACAGTAGCAGGTAAGAAAAAAGCGCCAAAAAAATAAAATCTATTCCACTGCCAGATCCGTTGTGGCGCAATGGGGAGGAGTGGTATGGGCTGGCTATTGCCGGTTAACATTCAGTGATTACCTTTTATTAAAAAAACAAAATGGCAAAAGCGCAAGCATCAGCGAAAGTCGTTGCAAAGAAACGAATCGTTAAAGTAGACACACATGGTGATGTTCACATCAGTGCAACATTCAACAACATCATCATCAGTATCACCAACAAAAGTGGTCAAGTAATATCTTGGTCTTCTGCTGGTAAAATGGGTTTCCGTGGTTCTAAAAAGAACACACCTTATGCAGCTCAGATGGCAGCACAAGATTGCGCTAAAGTAGCAGTAGATGCTGGTATGAAGCGTGCAGATGTATACGTTAAAGGTCCAGGATCTGGTCGTGAAGGAGCTATTCGCTCTATGAACAACTCAGGTATCGAAGTTACCTCAATCAAAGACGTAACACCACTGCCACACAACGGTTGTCGCCCTCCCAAAAAACGTAGAGTATAGTTCATTTTCTACAATTGCACCTTTGGTGCAATTGTTTTTAATAAAAATCAGTTTTTAATAATTTTCATAACAAGTGCTGTTTCGGATCGGATTTTACGATTTTTAAAGGAGACGGAGCAGCTAAAACAAAAAAATCGTCATGGCACGTTATACAGGACCCAAAAACAGGATCTGCCGCATATTCGGAGAGCCGATATTAGGATCAGGCAAAAGCCTTTCTAAAAACAGTAACCCTCCAGGTCAGCACGGACCTACCCGCAAGCGTAAAGCACCAAGCGAATATGCTGTGCAGCTGAAGGAAAAACAAAAAGCCAAATACACTTATGGCTTGCTTGAAAAACAATTTGCAAACACCTATGTAGAGGCTTCTCGCCTGAAAGGTGCAACAGGTGAAAACCTTATCAAATTGCTTGAAGCTCGTTTAGACAATGCAGTATTCCGTATGGGCATTGCGCCTACACGTCCTGCTGCTCGTCAGTTGGTTTCTCACAAGCACGTTATGGTTAATGGTCATGTTGTAAACATACCATCTTACACTCTGAAACCCGGAGATGTAATAGAATTGAAACCTAAGAGCAAGGCAAACAATACTGTAACAGCAATGATACGTCCTAAAAACACACGTATAAGCTGGTTAGATTTCAACGAAAAAGATCTGGTAGGTACTTATATCGCCCATCCAGAACGTGAAGCAGTTCCTGAGAACATTAAGGAGCAGCTGATTGTAGAGTTGTACTCTAAGTAATAACGCAATTACAACAGCAGAGTGTTTCACTCTGCTCTGTTGTTTTTCGCCTACCAGTAACAATATTCAGTACACAAATAAATATCAAACAAATATCAATATGGCCATATTGAATTTTCAAAAACCGGATAAAATAGCACTTCAGAAAACAACCGATTTTGAAGCGCAGTTCGAGTTTCGTCCTTTAGAACCTGGTTATGGCGTTACAATAGGTAATGCTCTACGCCGTGTGTTGCTGTCTTCGTTAGAAGGATTTGCAATCACTGCAATCAGGATACCCGGTGCAGATCACGAGTTTGCTACCATAAAGGGTGTATTTCAGGATGTTACAGAGATTATCCTAAATCTGAAGCAGGTTCGTCTTAAAGCCATAGGCGAAGTAGGCGACTTTGTAAGTCACAAAGTAGATATAAACGTTAAAGGCATAGAAGTATTCACTGCAGGTATGATAGGTGAATCTCTTCCTGACTTTCAGGTTATGAATCCTGATCTGGTAATATGTAATCTTCATCCAGGTACTGGCTTCCAAATGGAAGTTCATATTGGTAAGGGTCGTGGATATGTGCCAGCAGAAGATAATCGCCCAGAAGATGGTCCATTGGGTTTGATAGCTATTGATTCTATTTTCACTCCTATCAAGAATGTAAAATACAATATCGAAAACACCCGTGTTGAACAACGTACGGATTTCGAAAAATTGATAATGGAAGTAGTTACCGATGGTACTATTCATCCTGAAGAGGCAGTAAAAGAAGCATCTCGCATACTGATACAGCACCTCATGATTATCACTGATGAGAATATCTCATTAGATACAAGACGCGAAGAAAAAGAAACTATAGTAGACGAAGAGACTCTTTTGGTACGTAAAGTACTGAACACTCCACTTGAAGATCTGGAACTTTCTGTACGTGCTTTCAACTGTCTTAAAGCTGCTAAAATCAACTCACTGAGCGAACTGGTTCAGTACACTCAGGAAGAATTAATGAAATTCCGCAATTTCGGTCAGAAATCACTTTCTGAAATTGAGCAAGTGTTACACGAACGTGGTTTGCATTTCGGTATGGATATCAATAAATTCCGTAGAGGAGAAGATTAATACATTTTACAGAGGTCAGTATTCTTAACCTACAGGTGAATGAATATTGACCTCTTTTTTTATTGCTTATTTTCTATTTTTATTTTATAACAACCTCATAAATCCTGACACGGTATGAGGGATTAAAAACAAATGTCATGCGTCACGGAGACAAAATCAAAAATTTAAGTCGCACAGCTTCACATCGTGCAGCGCTTCTTTCTAACCTTACAGCTCAGCTGATACAGTATAAACGTATCACTACTACATTGGCTAAGGCTAAAGCACTGCGTGTATATGCAGAGCCTATCATCACTCGTAGCAAGAATGATACGATGCACAATCGTCGTATAGTATTCAGCTATTTGCAGGATAAAGAAGCTATCAAAGAATTGTTTGGTGTTATTAGCGACAAAGTTGCTGATCGTCCAGGAGGTTATACTCGTATCATTAAGTTGCCACGTCGTATAGGTGATGCTGCTGATATGGCTATGATTGAGTTAGTTGATTTCAATACCATTTATGGTAAAGACACTGAAGCTGCTGCTGCTAAGAAAACACGTCGTAGCCGTAGAAGTTCTGGTGCTAAAGCTACTACTGAAACTTCAACCCCAGCTCCTGCACCTGTTGCAGCTGCTGAAGAAACTACAGTTGAAGCTAACGAAACAACTGAAGCTACAGAAACTTCAACTGAAGAGAACAACGCTTAATTCAGTACAAATTCATTATTCCACACCGGGAAACAGTAAAACTGTTTCCCGGTTTTTTTATTACCTTCTTCGAGTACCTGAATTGTTTTCTTTTTTGATGTAATTGTATATTACGGACATAGTGGTGAATAGTAATGCTACATATATAACCCCATAAAAGAGCATATCTTCAATGTCTTCCTGTAAGGTGAGATAGGGTGGTCTGTCTTCAAAGAAAAAATACAATACTGTAAGCAGTATTGATATCACTAGTATTTTGGCGTATGTTTTGCGCATGATTGTAAAAGTGGCAGTTTTCTAGCCATTATGCAATTACTTTTCACTGTTTTTTTAGATGGACTACTTTATAATCTCACAAACTGTTTTGTTTGCTTGCCATAATCACTGACAACTTCTACAAAATAGGCACCTGCGGGTAGGAAATTTGTATCCACTATTTGATGAGAGGTGTTTACAGATTGTTGTCTTGATACTACCTGTCCTGATGTATTGTAAACTGTGATGTTCAGATTGCTGGTTTTTCCCGCTAATTCTATATGGATTTCTGAAGTAGTAGGATTTGGATAAAGTTTTATTGTTGCACTATTATCAACCATTAACTGGCTGTTGCTAAGCACTGGTGTAGTATCCAAAAATGTCTCGTAATAATATACCGTCGTATAATCTGGTGTTACTGAGTATGATGTCCAGTTGTACATGTATTGTTGTATTGTATCAGGGTCGTTATTGGTGTTGTAGCCTACTATTTGCATTGATGTAGGTGACCATGCATTAGCTATACTATCCCATCCTTTATGAAATACTGTATCGGGTTTAGTACCTGTGATGTGCTTCGACATATTGTATTGTGGCCACCATGTGCCATGTATAGGGTCGTATTGGTGTTGTTTCCAAGAGTTGTGGTAGGTCATTGTGCCACTATACCCAAACGTATCACGCACATAAGCACCTAGCACTGTACCATCATAAAAACTTGTTTGTACTGTAATGAGTCTGTTACTGGCATCGTAGGTGTTCACATACTTCGATTGCTGTATGAGTGGTAACAAAAATGTAGTATCTGTCAAGTTTGCAAAATGGTCTATCTGCAATAGATTCCCTGTGCCACTATAAGTATAGTTAGTTTTGGCTACAAGTTTCCAGGCACCCATGTGGTATTCATAAATGCTATCCTTTACCAGTTTGCCAGTAGTGCCATAACTGAAATACTGTTTGAATGCACTGTCAGGAATCCCCGTATTAAAGTTTATCCACAAGCCACTGTTTATCGTATTGTTGGTATTGAAGGTGTTGTGATATATGCGGTCATCATTGAGTGTATCCGGGAAAATTTCTTGAAAACTAATTTGGTTATCATTAGTGTCATAGGTAGCAATCTTCGACTCATAGAATACAAAAGAGGGCATGCTAAATGGATCCATTGTCCAGTGAAGACAGGTGTCATACTTCACTTGTGGTGTAGTTAATATGCCTGCAAAGTCGAACATCGGCGATGTGCTGTATGTGTAATTGTAGGCATAAATCATGTTGTTGTAGTCGTACACAGATTTTCTCATGCCACTATACTTGAGTTTCACTGAGTCTGATAGTGATGCTAGATCATTGTCTCTGGTACTTTGTGCTATTACTCGTTGGGTTGGAACACCGGCAGTAGTTTTCGCCCTATTATTTTCTGTGCTGTTTTGTTGCAGTAGCGCGCTTATCAAGAGTTTATGATCTTTAGCATGATGCATATGCTTCTTTGTGAACTGTGCATTAGCACTGAACCCAATAACTAAACCTAAAGCTATTGTAAGTATGTTTTTCATAACCAGAAATGAGTATGTATGAAAGTATGATTACGGAAAGTTAGTAAATTTTGTTTACAGTAGTATGGTTAGGAAGGAAAAAAATAAAAAATCTACTATTTGTTGATTAATCAAAAAAAGCTGCGTACATTAGAGTTATATAGTTTTGTCAATCTCTAAACTAAAGTAATTTATGCATCCCAAATTTATGTTCCATAATATATCCAAGTTAGCATCTGTGGTTACTTTGGTAGCCTTTGTGGGTTATTCTTTTACTTTCAGTTCCTGTAACAAAAAGGGAGGAAGTAACACTAAAGTTACTACCTCAGATTGTTTTGCACCTACCGACGATAGCACTACCGCCAGTAGCAGTATGGGCAAGAGCGATCCACAACGCACACTTACCAGTGTAGTAACCGTGGCAGACATGAATGGTATGGAAGGCAGCTCTGCTATAGAAGTTGTATTCAATGAGAATACTGAATTTTTTACCGTTACAGACCCAGCTGTTATAGCCGTGGTGAAAGAAGCATTCAGTAATGGCAAACCTATACAGGTATCATTCAACCCCTGGAAGGGTACATTGCTCAAAGCTGAATATGCTACAGGGCAGCAAGCTGCTGCGTTGAGTGCTCGTTTGCTAGACAGAGGTGCTGAGACAGCTGTTTCATTAAGGGCTTCTTCTATTACTGATGAGGTTATAGACAATCCTACAGAGCTTGGCACCCTCAATTTGTCTGACACCGGTCTCAACAATCTGATACCAGATTTTGCAACTGCTCAGCTTATGTTCAATTACATAGCTAAGCAGTGTTGTGCAATACCTGGTCCGTATGCTATAGATTATTGTATTCCATTTCAGTATTGCATAGACGGATGTTATGCACGTGCTCATAAAATGTGCTGGATTATCAATAGAAGGTACAAGTACGGTACTAAAAAAGTATTCAGTTTTGCGACACCTACTTCTACTTACAAACTGTCGGTACAAGGTCAAAAATGGGGTGGTTGCTGTATTCGTTGGTGGTATCATGTTGCGCCACTAGTTACAGTAAAGACTCCTACAGGTCCTAAGGCTTATGTATTCGATCCAGCCATGTTCAATCAGCCAGTATTATTGTCTGTTTGGTTGCATGCTCAGGAAAATCCGGTATGTTCTGGTTCATTTATACCAAAGGTTACTATGTATAATATTCGCCCCACTGCGTCGTATGCTCCGTCAGGTACTTCTGGGTTGGTGTTCTCTACAGATCCTACTTTTTCTGCCACTAACAATACCCTTTATAACTACAGGAACTTAATTACATGTCCATAGTCAAATCTTTCAAAACATTCTTCACAAACTCAACATGTTTCTCTTACATGTTGGGTTTGTTTTTTTTGATTATAGCATTCCCTTCATGCGCATTGGTGCAAAAGAAAAAAGTCAATAACGGTAAAGTACCTGTCGAGTATGCTCTAACGGTAGCAGCTATTAATCAGCCTGCAGGCAATGACGCATACATAGAAGTCAGCTTCAATGAGTCAGCAAGGTTTTACAGAATACCTAAAAATGCTGCTCCCGAATACCTGGAATTGTTGAGGATGTCTGAAAAAACAAATACTCCGGTTTTGGTAAAGCGCGCAAACGAATATTCTGATATTATACTCAGGGTAAGAAAGAAAAAGTAACGATTTTTTGTTGCCAGTATTAATTAGAAATGTAAAACTCAATTTGTAATTCATGTTGCGTTCTCTGATATTAATTGTATTGTTTTTACCCATAGTGAAGCTACAAGCTGCTGTAGGTATCGTTAGTCTGAATGAGGCCATCAAGACTAAAATGGTTAAGTTCTCAGCTTCAAATACTACGGGAGCTTATCAGGGCAAAACAACTACAGTGTTGCTTGTCAATAATAGTAGAGATGTACTGAAGGTGAAAATTGACATTGGTACTGTTCTTACTCCCGATAGTAGCTCCTATCAACCCATGATACTGGCAGGTGAGGAATTGCTGGTGATACAGCCATCAGGCTCAGCCAGTATGCTGGTGCAAACTTTTTGTGGCAATAGCCCTAAGTCATGCCCATCTCAAGGTCATGGCTTTAGATATTCCGGAATAGGAAGTGATACTTTGGTCACAGTTATGAAGTTTGTAAAGGCAAATAACTTGTTCGATGATTTGGGGCAATATGCAGTATGGGCTGTAACCAACAATGCAAGCCTTTCTAATATTTATGATAGCCACAGACCGCAATTAGCCAATCAACTGATGGAGGTAATATGTAAAGCGACTGGCAGACAAAAGCCCGATTATTATACCATTAATGCACCTACTGAGCAGGTGCCAGATATGCCTGCCTATGTACCTAAGCCGTTAAAAATAGTAGCCACTTTCAGGCTAATCACTAAAGAAACCAAACGACTGACTTTAGGTGTATACAATGATGTAGGTAATACAGTACAGTCAGTGTTTGAAGATAGAGAGTTTCCTGCCACTGGTCATGAGTTTGGGGTGGAGTTTGAAGCTGCTGACGTCCCTGCTGGTTTCTACTACATTAGGCTGAAAGAAGGAGATACTGTACTTGAAGAAAAGAGAGTAAAGGTAGAGTAACTAAAAACCAACTTACAGTTGTAGTAGTAGATGGGTAATTGGTTTCATTTGTTGTTGCATGCTGTAGTAATGCGCTACCATGTGCTCTATTTTGTTTTTGTAGTTGTCTTTTGCTACCACTGTGAGTGCTTCATTTATAGCAGTGGTTATGTTGTCTGGGGTAGATGAGCTAACCAATGATGCCAATCCCGAAAACTTAAATTGTTTCATGTATTCTGTTTCTGTGCCTATGAGGTACAGGTTTTTAGCCAGATACTCACCTGCTTTATTGGGTGCAGTCATTTTCGATTCTATATCTGCATTGTTTTCTTTCGTCAGCGTTACACCCACTGCAGCATGCTGTTGCAAGGCTTCCTTTTCTTTGCCCGCTACATAATTGTAAAACACTATTCTGCTATTAGCTGCCTGTGTAGCAGCATATTGTTTTATGGCATTGCAATAGCTGTTATCGCGCATGCCAGCTATCAGTAGCACACAGTTTTCATTATCTACTCTGCAAAACGCTTCTACTAGCTCTGCCACACAATTGAGTTCATTCACCGAGCCCATATACAGTAGGGCAACCTTGTTTTGTAAATGCGCAGGTATTAGCTGATTGACTGTAGCAGCATCTTTATAATAAGTAGATGCAGTAGTGTATGTAGTATTTTGAACAGTTTCTGGCAAAAAACTGAGTTTACATCTACCAGCTAGCCATGCCGATCGCTGAGCAGAAGGAGTGGTTACCAGTGTAGCCATGTGTACTTTCTGCAGTGCCAGATAGTTGTTGACTTGTGATAGGGGAGAGCGGGGCAATGACTTCCATATAAAGTCTGCCATCTCCAATGCATGATATATTAGCGGTCGTTGCTGCCTTATTTTTAGCCCGCATAGGTAAGTGAATGCACAAAATGATATGATGGCAGTTGTGTTGTCAGCCACTATTTGTTTGGCTCTGGCGGTGTATCTTCTTCTTATTTTTATTCGTTGCAGTAGTCCTATTCCATGATGTTTGCCTACAGATTCTAATACTATCCCTTCGTTGTCTGATACTTCTGTGGCTATATGAGGGTCAAATGTCAATATGTTTACCTCATATCCATCTGCTTTCAGTACCTGTGCCATAGCAAAAACAGGTGGCAGAAATGCAGGGTGTACCAGTGTGAGCAATAATATTTTTTTTGAAGCCATGATTTATACATTGCAAAGCTACATTTTTTGAAGCCATGATACAATGTTTGCACCAAAGCAACAGCCCTGAGTGCAATAAGCATTCAGGGCTGAGCAATAATAATATGAGTTGTAATTTAGAAGGATACAGTCACCGTAACCTGTGTAGAAACCGAACCATTACAAACAGTAACGATAGCAGTACCCGGACCAGCAGGTATAATCTGGTTGGTTGTAGGATCTATACTACATACTGCTATGTTATCTGAACATAGTTTGATAGTAGCACCGCTTACTGGATTGTTGCTTGCGTCTACAGCAGTTGCATTCAGTGTTACCGGACCACCAGTAAGGCTGACGCTAAGTGTAGAGCCCGTTGTTACATTAATGCCAGTTACGCCGGGTGTTGTAGTGCCACAGTTACAGTCGCTTACCATTATCAGGCCTGCACCTTCAGCTATAGTTGGTGAGCTTACGTGTGCTATTACTACAGTTGAAAGTCCTATTGTAGCAGATGAACGCATTGTAACCAGACCAGTAGCATTTACAGTAGCTATGTCAAATATAGCGATACCTGTAGTAGGTATTTCCCATGTTAGACCCGCCGGCATAGCTATTGGGCTCAGTGCTTTTGTGGTTTTGTTTACAGCATACGCTTGTGCAGTAAATTGTTTTGTAGCACCTGCACCCAGACTAGCCATGATAGGAGTTACTATAAGGGTAGTATCAGGCAGTACATTTACTTCTGCCTGGCCGGTTATACCGCTAGCAGTAGCTGTAATGATGGTATGTCCCAAGCCTTTTGCAGTTACCACACCGTTTGCATCTACAGTAGCTATGCTTGCATCTTGTGTAGCCCATGTAAACGTACTAGCTACTTCAGTGTTAGAGCTATTGTATGCTTTTGCTGTAAAAGTTGATGTTTCATTGCGGAACATTTCTTTACCCACTGGGTTTACTGCTACTCTTACTACTGGCAATGCAGCAGGTGGATTGCCTACTACCAGTACTGGTACATATACCTTGTTGTTGTCTGATATGCCATTAGCGGTAACAGTTATTACACACTCACCAGGAGCGTTGAAGGTGATGGTACCAGAACCATCAACTGATGCTATGCTAGTATTGCTAGATGCATAGGTGTAGCCAGATACTGTACCAGTACCTAGATATACACTTGTAAGAGGTATAGTACCAGCATTGGTTGTCCATATTACAGCCGATGGTACTACCGTAAATACTGCTGGCAGATAGATACCTACAGGTACCTGAGCAGTCAGTGTTTTGCCACTTACGGTGGTAGATGCAGTAACTACGCCGCTACCAGATGTACCTGGTGTGAAAACACTACCTGCAAATGCACCCAATGAGTTACTAACACTCCACGTCACACCAGTAGCTGGGGTAGCATTACCTTTCGAGTCTACCACTACCGCTTCGTAGTTTATAGTGCCACCTGGTGCCGTTGTTTGTGCTCCGGTTTTTATTACCAGTGCAGTTGCTGTTCCTGATCCACCGCCATTGTTATTGTTGTCATCTTTTTTCTTACACCCTATTATTAGTGTAATGCTCATGAGTAGCGTTGCTACTAAAATCTGTGTTTTTTTCATGCGTTGCGATTTTTGTTTTTAGAAATTAATGTTGTCACCAATCAGTACAGATTGTTCTTTTCTTCTGAACAAATGTAGTGCCACTTGCGCTATTTCGCGTTAATGCATGTTGCGTAGGTGTGTACTTTTGTTGCAACAGGCATTGAAAATGACGTGAAAGCCTCATTTTTAGTGCCTGTTCAACATTTTTCTTACATTTTTGGTGTCGTACCTGTGGTTTGGTGTCACATGTGTACATTGGTTTATTGCGCTAAGTATTATCTACTCTTTGCTCCTGGTTCTTCTATTTTCAACATGCATCTCACATCAGTATCGTTTAGTACACCTCTATGCAGCATCCATTTTTATCTATGTATGAGTGTTGTATCAGTTCCTGAAACGTATTGCCAATGTCTGCAATACACTCTCTGAAAATTAATTTTTCTTTCCCCCTGTATTCCCCTGCTTTCAGATCATTTATCGTATCTACTTTATGTGGTTGATTTGTTATAGTTTCTTAGTCTATAGACTTTATTTTTTTCATCGTTACTAAAGTATTTATCTTGCCATGGTTTTTAGAAAAAAACAATAGAAGTCCATTTTTTAGATTTTTCAAATGAAATTACGCTACTTCTTTCTTTATATAACATTTTTAATTAGTGCGCCTTCACTTACCTCATTGGGGCAAAATACTGATATAGATTATTCTGTCGTAGATAAAGTTGCTTTGGCAATCCCTACCGAAAAAACAAAAAATACGCAGGATATTGCAAATTATATACTCGCAAACTTCAAAACTGAAGATGAAAAAGTAAGAGCCATATTTATATGGACAGCTACAAACTTTGAATACGATGTAGAGAATATGTTTGCTATTAATTTCAACGAAAAACAAGAAGATAAAATAGCAAGAGTCCTAAAAACCCGTAAAGGTATATGCGAAAACTATGCTGCTGTTTTTCAGGATATCAGCAAGAAATGTGGTTTGGATGCTCATATAGTAGTAGGCTACACCCGGCAGAATGGTTTTACCTCCTTCATACCCCATGGTTGGTGTGCTGTAAAGGTTGCTGGCAAGTGGCACTTAGTTGACCCTACTTGGGGGTCTGGGTATATTGATAAAAGTAAATTTGTAAA
>CAZRPA010000064.1:0-20851 GCA_964601855.1 uncultured Flavipsychrobacter sp.
TGGGCTCTTACCAGTACCGATGATAAAGAAATATCATTATGTCTGCAAATGCTTAAGAAAACTCATGCAGGTACAGGTTTTATGCATGAGTCGTTTCATAAAGATGATGCCAATCGCTACACAAGGTCTTGGTTTGCATGGGCCAATACGCTCTTTGGAGAGTTAGTGTGGAAAGTGTACAGAGAAAGACCGCATCTGTTGTGATGCGGTCAGTTAATATTTGTCATAAATAGTGCATTTTATGCTTTTATTAGCCTGAAAGCATGATTCCATGAGCCATGCAGCATGCCTGGTATACACCACAACATACACAATGGTTCTATAGCACGCGCAGCGGTGTCTTTGCCCATATCTTCAACATCCCACCCAAATTCTGTAAGTATTTTGTGGGTTTCTTCTTTAGAATGCACATTATTGCCACACGTAAACATGGTGGGTTTTTCGGCAAACGACGGATGCACCATATGTGCACTACCTACACAACTGAAAGCTTTTACAAAATGTATCTCCGGAAAGCGGGTTTGGAGTAATTCCATCAAGGATTCTTCGAAGTTGGTGAAGAAACGAAGTACGCCATTTTCGGGTGGTGCGGGTGCTATAGGGTTGGTGGTGTCTATTACGGTTTTCCATTGCAGGTTTTGCGGGCCCGCCATTTCTATAGCCTCAGCGGCTACATTGCCTTTTACTGCTAGTACTATTACCTCGCCAAATTTTGCAGCCTCCTGAAAGGTGCCTACATGTGCGTTAGTACCACCAGCATTTTTCCAATCTTGTAGTTTGCTGCTATCGCGTGTACCTAGCATTACTTCGTAGTTGTGGCTCAGAAAACCATTGCCCAATGTACGTGCCACTATGCCAGATCCTATTATTCCTATCTTTTTCATGGTTATGATTTAAGGTGGAAAATTAGGATAAAAAGCAAATCAAATTATGTTAGGGCTATTGTAATTAATTATAGTTCCATCGTAAGGTTTGTATGTCAAAGAGGCGCTTACAAAGCACACATCAGAAAGGATAACCGATCGATATATTGAGTATCAAATTATCAGTACGCCAGGTCGGATTACTAAAGTCTATGTCTTTTACTACCCAGCCGCTTTTGGTCATTATGTATGGTTTTTTCACTGGCATCGCTATATCTACCCTGAATGTGAGAAAAGAGGCAATATCCAGCCTCGTACCCATGCCTACATCTACAGCTATGTCTTGCTCTAGTTTGTTAAATGCAAACTCTCCGCCCGGGTAGGCATCAGTTTTACTAGCTAGCCAGATGTTTCCTGCATCAGCAAAAAAAGCACCATTCATTTTTATCGCTCCTGCAAATAGCGGTGCTATAGGAAAACGGTACTCGCTGTTCATTTCCAGTTTTATATCACCTGTTCGGTCTATCTGGTTCAGTTGCCGTTTTTCAGGGTTGAGGAAGCTGCCTGGCCCCAAAGTGCGTATACGCCACCCTCTGAGGCTATACGGGCCGCCAGCAAAATACTGCTTTATGTAGGGTAGTGTGGGGGAGTTGCCTGAGGGCAAGCCCACGCCCCCATAAAACCGAAGCGCCAAATTAGAATGGTTGAGCGTAATGTAGTGGCGTAGGTCGAAATCGAATTTGGTGTATTGAGCAAATTCAAGTTTATAAATACTATTCAGGGCATCTCCTACAGTGTTTACCGCATTGAGTATCCCCCCTGCTTCCTCAAAAGCTAACCTGATATAGGAGTGGCTGGAGCCTTTTTTTCTGCCACTATTATCGTACTTAAAAGAAATGTTTTCGCCATGAATAAACGTTTGTTTGTAGCTATTAGCAAGGTATTCGTTGGAGTCTAGCAAATTATCAAAAGAGTCGGTAGTGAAGGGTAGTCTTATATTATTGATAAAGGCAGGTGTAAGCCCCCATGTTTTGGTGTCGCTCTGATGCCAGCTATAGGCAAAGTTGGCACTGCTATTTACCAGTCTGAAATAGTTTACTCTATCTATTACGTTTTCACCACCCCCTATTATCGTATGTGGTAGGTTAGTGTTAGAGAATAATGAAGAAGCAATAGGTGCCAAAAACTTAGGAAAATCAAGGCTCGCATTCACACCATAATAGCGGGTAAGTATCCTGAATCGGCGATACACATCTTCAGCAATATCGTCGTTGTAAAATGATTCTAACCCTCCATTGATACCAATACTTAGCAGGTTGGCACCCTTCATGAAGTTTTTATTTCTGTAGTTCAGGCTCACAGAGTTGCCTAGTGCATAGGTAGTGCCATTAGATATTTCGTAGTTGGTAGAAAAATCGTGCTTTTTTGTTCGGTTGAGGTATATGTTACACTCCAGACTATCTCTGGTTTTTCTGTTTTCTCTAAACTGTACTCGTATGTACTGAAATATACCCAACTCGCCCAGTTTGGTAGTGGTTTTATCCTCATTTTTCTTAGAATAAAGCTCGCCGGGGTTCAGGAAAATGTGTTCGTGCAGCACATGGGCATTCACGTAATACTTGTTGTAGTAAAAGTCAATCCCATTTATTCTTTTTGTTACCATGCCAAAGGTTGAGAATGTGCCATTTCCTTTGTAATCGGGGTACACGTTTACTCTGCTTATTCGGTATTTGTTATAAGATAGAGTGTCATCAGTTTTTCTAATAATGATAACGACATCCAGTGTTTTCTTTTTATTGCTTTTGTTTTGTGATACAAAGTTCACCACATTCTCAAACGGACTTCCAGCCACCTTAAATATAGACTTGTCCATAGTGTCTAGCTTAAAAGATATATTCTCTAGGTTGAACCGACGATAACCCTGATTGGCTACCAGATTTGTTATTCTACTACGCTCTTCTTCCAGCATACTATAGGCAAACTCCTTGCCTTTTTTGAGTATTGTGGCATTTTCATTACTGGTTACAATTTTAGAAATACTGCTATCGTCTATTTTGTATATGATCTTATTGATGAGGTAATTATAGCCCGCATTCACTTTGTATGTAGTATATGCTTTTTTGCCTTTGTAGATTACTGTATCAGAAACAGATGCATAAAAATATCCCTGATTGAAGAGGTAAGTCTTCATATTCTGCACAGTGCGAGGCATAGAAGTTGAGTCGAAAATAGTCGGTCTTTCTACTGATTTTGGCAACAGTGAATCTGGTCGAGTACTGAATTTTCTATAACGGCGGTTATATCGCCATAGCTTCATAGGTACTTTGAACGGCATTATACCCAGATAGTTGCTGTTAGGTTTCTGAATAATTATCCTATCCAGATTGTCTTTTATCTCACCTTTATTAGGCATCACCTTGTCTGATGTAAGTATCAGTTTGTTTTGCCAAAGTAGATTTTGTTGTGGGGAAAGGTGTTTAGTACTGCGACAAGCCGAGAAAGTTATCAATAACAGAACTGCTACCGATATAGAATAGCAGTTTATGTACCGGTTATAAAAAACGCCTCTACCCATGTGCAGATAACAACAATTAATATAGTTTTGCAGTATATGCTATCTAAGGCGCAAAGTAAGCACATTCGTTCATTAACCCAGCAAAAATTCCGTAACGAGCACCAGCAGTTTATAGCTGAGGGTACTAAAATAGCAGAGGAGTGGCTATGCAGTAAACACAAGGTACTAAAAGTAATAGCTACCAAAGAATGGCTAGATGAAAACAGGTTACATATTGCAGCCCACCCTGAGGCTGAAGTGGTAGAAGTAACAGAGCAAGAATTGACAATAATTACAGCCTTACAAACACCCAATAGTGTACTGTTAGTTGTCCCATTTCCTCCAGCTGAGCCGCTACCTGCAGCTGCCAATAAATGGTATATGGCGCTCGATAACATACAGGATCCTGGCAATATGGGCACTCTGCTACGCATTGCAGATTGGTTCGGTATACAGCATGTGCTGTGCAATGAACAGTGTGTGGATGTATACAACCCCAAGGTGGTGCAAAGTGCCATGGGTGCGCATACGCGTGTTGCGGTACACTACACCGACTTGTCAGCAGCTTTAGCACAGTTGCAGATGCCAGTATATGCTGCCGTGCTGGGTGGTACCAATGTGTATGAGTGCACTAGAACTGAAAGTGGTGTACTGGTTATAGGTAATGAATCGAAGGGTATCAGTGAAGCCGTAACTGCTTTAGCCACACATCGTGTCACCATACCACGAAAGGGTGGCGCAGAGTCATTAAATGCGGCAGTATCGGCAGGGATATTGTGTGCGTTGCTGATGCCTCAGTAGAAATGTGTGCTCAGAATATTGTATTTTTATTCTTTGGCACAACAATTGGTAGTACAATAACGATTATCTGCTGGACCAGAGTTCAGGTCCGTTTTTTTGTCATAGTTTATTAAATTTATCGCATATCTACACGTATGAAAAGAACAGCATCTCTTATTTTGGCAGCATTTGCCTTGCATAGTCAGGTATCGGCACAGTCTGTACTGCGAGTGAGGCTTGCAGACAATACACGGTTCAATGTATCTGTTAATGGAAGGTATTTCGACAGAAAAGGTACTTCTATTACTGTTGGTGATTTGCCAGCGGGCAATCATTATGTCAAAATATTTAAGGTATCTTATGACAGATGGGGGCGGGCATTCGATAGAACTATTTTTCAGGGTACAGTAAGAACCAGAAACGGTATGGTAAGCCAGATGGTATATGACCCTTATGCCAGAAGAATGGGTGTTAACCTCATTCCAGACAACAGCATACTTCCAAGCCGTCCCGATTACAACAGCGACCCAAACCGGGCAAAGTACGATGATGTGCCTGAGCCTAGTCGCATGGCCAAACAAGACAGGCCTGCATCAGCATACGAGCCCGAACCGGCACAGGCAGCGACAGAAAGAAATAATCCACCATCAAATCTGCCACCAGCATCGCCCATGGCAGAAGGTAGTATGACCGACAGTGATGTGGAAGCGTTAAAAACAAAAGTAGATGGACAGAAAACAGACACTGAGAAGCTCAAAATGCTGAAAAGCGAGTTGAGAAAAGAAACAATAACTACTTTTCAATTATCTACTATGCTTGATTGGTTGCTGTTCGAAAGTACCAAAGTAGAGCTGGCTAAGTGGGCATATTACATTACTAAAGACAAAGACTACTTTTCAGATATTTTCAACAAGTTTAGTTATCAAAGCTCTAAAGATGAACTAAAACAGTTTGTAGACAGTAAAAACTAGAAAAAGAGTAATAAATGCGAATCAGTTATGCTTTTTAATAGCTAACTGATTCGCATTTTTTTTAGTTTATTAAAATAGAAGCGATTTTACCTTTGCTTCGTTGAGTGGTTTTTCTACATATCCCCACACTATAGGTATGTTTTTCGCACGTTCTTTGTCGTGTGGGTCAATAGATGAAGTGAACATCAATATTTTAAATTTTCGCTTCACTACATCCGGAAACTGATCAAACTCATTTAATACATCCCATCCCAGTAGGGTAGGCATATTTATGTCAAGTAATAGTATTACATCTTTAGTATCATCAGTGGCGTAATTATCGTATATGTGTCTCAAGCCCACATTGGGGTCTGTAAAGGTTAGTACAGTTACCCCCGGTTGATACTTGAGTATCATGTTGCGGCATATAATGTTGTTTATTTTATCATCGTCTATTACTATATATTCATGTTCTTTTTGTGTCATTCTCTCAAACTCACTAAGGCTACCCGCTTTTTTTAGGGCCATGCCTTTGAAGTTGATAATGGCTGTATCTAGTAGCCGCGTGCTAAATCCATAGAGTATCAGAAAGTCTCTTATATTATCGGCATGCAAGTTGATGGGAATGTTATGTAGTTGCACATCATCATTACTATACGCTGCTCTGATACATTTATTTATATTGATTCGTTCGTTAAATTCAAAATTTATTAATATTGAATCCAGTAGCTTTCGATCGAAGTCGTTGATGAAGTAACTCATGTTATTACAGATTTTGGGGTAGTACAATTTACAAAAAAAAGGTATTGTGTAGGTATATTTATTGTTGATTTTTCAGATTTTTTTATTCTTTGCAAATCAATACATGCTTTTTATGAAGGCTATAGCTGTTTTTATGTTTTTTGTTGAGAAAGGTTGTTTCTTGCAGAAAAACGGTGGTATTCTGTAACACATTCTTAAATCAGATATTACATGTATTCTGTGCTATTTTTAATAATTTTGCTGCTACAATAGCAGTACAGAAATATTAATGAATAGTAAAATCTGTTGCGGTATAGTGACAAGTTTATCCTTTCATTGAGTGTTATTGAGTGTGCTACTTTCAAAAAGAGATTTTTATTATTACTTTTGCCCATAATCCAGAATATATGCTTGCCGGAAACAAATTAAATAAAGTGCTTTTTCTTGCTACATCTCTAGTTGTAGCAGGTATTTCCAGCAACAAAGTATCTGCTCAGATATCAATTTTTGATTCTGAAAAGCGTGGATCCGTTTATTTGAGTGTAGGTACCAATACACCTACACACAATCCATCTACTATACGTTTTGTGCAGGGTACTCCTGGCAATGTGAGTGATTATAAGCTAGACAAAGTAAAAGCAGACGACAAAGTAACATCTACAAAATCTGGATTGCCTTACAACATTAGGGTGGGCTATTTTTTTAATTACAATCAGACTTTTGCTATTGAGTTGAGTTACGATCCGGTTAAGTATCACATAGTTAATGGGCAAAATGTGAGAATGACAGGGATGCTCGATAGCAGAACCATAGATTCTTCGTTCACATTTTCAGATTCTACAGGTCATTTTTACAATCTTGATGGTGCCAATATTTTATCTGTAAACCTTGTGAAACGCTTTCAGTTGTTTCATCCTCACTCAAAGGTAATCCGTATAGATGCTTTGGCCAAAGTGGGTATAGGTCCTGTAATGCCACATGTGTACAACAGCATTCGTGGCAAGGTTGCTGAGTATCCTTCATTTCAGTTAGCTGGCTGGAATGCTGGTGCTGAGGCTGCGCTGAGGCTCACCATACTACGTCATTTGTTTTTAGAAGGTGCATATAAATATTCTTATGCCAATTACACCGACATAGGCGTATATAACGGTACAGCTACTCAAAAAGTAACCACTGGCCAGGTAGTGCTTAGTGTAGGGTATGCTTTTTCTACTACTAAGCGCAATCCTTTGTTTACAAAACCCGAAAAAGTGGTTATCCCTTTCGCTATTCGTCCTGTGTTTCCTGACGCGCCAGTTGCAGACGATGCAAAAGCTGAAAAGCCTAAAAAGGAAGATATGCCAGCAGAAGAAACCAAACCATCTCCTGCGCCTGATGCTCCTTCACCAGCACCAGAAACTCCATCTCCTGCACCCGAAACACCGTCTCCAGCGCCCGATGCTCCATCTCCTACACCTGAGACACCATCCCCTGCGCCCGAAACACCTACTCCCGATGCGCCACCACCTGCACCAGAAGAGCCTAAAAACTAGTGTATAGTGTGTTATTCTTCACCTGTGTAGCCAGTATCTTCTAGCAGATTACCATTGTCGGCAGCCGCTGTAGCTAGTTGGTCGCAACGGTTATTCCATTTGTTGGTAGCATGTCCCTTTACCCACACAAACCTTATATTGTGTTTTTTGTATTCTTTCAATAACAGCATCCACAAGTCGGCATTCTTTTTGCCAGCAAATCCTTTTTTCACCCAACCAAACACCCATTTTTTCTCAATAGAGTTTACTATATATGCAGAATCTGTATATATAGTAACGTCAAGCCCCGGACGGGTTAGCAATTGCAATGCTGCTATTACGCCCATCAGTTCCATTCTATTGTTGGTAGTATGCCGGTAGCCCTGCGAAATTTCTTTCATAGCATCGCCCCATTGTAGCACAGCTCCATATCCGCCATTGCCAGGGTTGCCACGTGCAGCACCGTCTGTATAAATTGTAAGTTGCGACAAAGTATTTGAGTATTGATTATTGTTGACGTAGTAGTTCTGCTTATCCTAATTGTCTGCTGTTATTGTAGCAAACTCGTTGATGTTGTTTGCTGCATATTGCAGCAGGTTTATGGTGTAAGGTTTTATAAGTTGTTGATACCGAGTATCTATTTCCTCAAACTCTTTTAGCTCATCATACAGTTTTGCAAATTCCTGCACAGACGAGGCACTTTCTATGAGGTCTCTATTGAGCACATATATTTTTAGCACATCATCCAGCAAATTTGCCATATCAGCTTCATTGAGCTGATACATCTGTTCTATCATATTGGGCAACAGGGCTACATAGCCGTTGTGTATAAACTGTATGAAGCCTCCTTGTCCTACATGCATTTGCATATAGTCGGTAGAAAGTATTAATTGTTGCCCCCACGAAAGTTCTGATAAGAAATCAAAAGTTTGTCTGCTATATAGTTCTTCATGCAATGGATCTACCAGCAAATCATACAATTCTTTCTGATTATCAGCGTGTTGTGTTGTAGCAAAAACGCTGGCTTTGATGGAAGGTAGAAAATTACTGGGCATAAATATTATCTTTATCGTCTGGTATTTTCTTGGGGAATACTGACAATTCTGTTCTTAAATGAAGGCAACATTACTAAACTTGCCCAATACAGCCAAGAGGGTTGTATTTATTATTTGCCTGTTGGCATTTTTATTATTCAATTTGCCTGCTCCTCTGGCATTGCTCACCGGAATAATAATTGCCCTCTTTATAGGTCACCCCTATATACAGCACAACAAAAAAGCTACTACCACATTGCTGCAGGTGTCTGTTGTGTGTTTGGGTTTTGGTATGAATTTCGAACATGCGCTAAAAGCGGGCAAAGAGGGCTTTTTGTTTACTGTAGTTACAATTGCAGTAACCCTTATAGCAGGCTACTTTATTGGCAAAAAACTAAAAATAGACAGCAATACATCACTACTTATATCAAACGGTACTGCAATATGTGGTGGGAGTGCCATAGCTGCTATCGCACCCATAGTTAAGGCCAATGAAAGCCAGATGAGTGTGGCGCTGGGTACAATATTTATACTCAATTCTGTAGCATTACTTATTTTTCCACCCATAGGTCATTATTTGGGTATGTCGGCACAGCAGTTTGGTACTTGGTGTGCTATTGCCATTCACGATACCAGCTCAGTTGTAGGAGCTTCTACTGGTTACTTTGATAAAGATGGTGTAGAGGCACTAGGAATAGCCACAACCATTAAGTTGGAGCGCGCTTTATGGATCATACCCATTGCATTGGGTACAGCCTACTTTCGCAAATCGGCGGGTAAGGTTAAAATACCTTATTTCATATTCTGGTTTATTATAGCCATAATTGTGGCTACTTACTTGCCAGTATATTTCCCTGTTTTGAATGAGCTCATTACCGACAAAACTATTTTTCAGTACATCTATGCTGCAGGCAAAAAAGGTTTAGTTATCACTTTGTTTCTCATTGGTGCTGGTTTGTCTATGAAAACTATTCAGCAAGTGGGGTGGCGACCCATTTTACAAGGTGTATTGCTTTGGGTTATAATAGGTACATTGTCACTAGTTGTGATAAGAGGTACGCTATAAGGGTAGGTGAGTTTGCCATTTCTTATTTATTCCTTTTTGCAAATAGGGAAGAGTATTAGGTATTGATGCCGCGACTAGGAAGTATAAGCTTATTATTGTCCGCTAGTTTTTCGGTATCTGCAATGTTTGTTTATATTTACTTATTCAGCCTAGCGTGTAATGTGTGAATGTTGATAACAAGTTTATTTTTTGCAAAAGGTATTAAAATGCATTTTAGTTTATTTTTGCAGCCGCTTTTAGGCTTTCAGACTTAACAATAGTATAATTCATGAGGATAGTTGCAGTTGTAGTTTTGTTGATCGGGTTATCGTTGTCTGCATTTGGGCAGCGGGGGCGCAGCGACCAAAAGCAGGGTAATGACCTAAACGTAGAGGGGCTAAAGGGCAAGGTAAAATCAATGACCATTCGTGGTTTCAGAGCTTCAGCGGGTATACAGGGCACAGTGCTAAAGGGTAACTTAGTACACACTACCATCAAAAAATATAATCTTTCAGGTTATTTGTTAGAAAGTAAATCCAGCATTGGGGGAAACACTATCAATGGCATAGATATGCCTTATAGGTCAGCGAGAATTGTATACAAATACGACAATCACAACAATCTGATAGGTAGTTGCAGTTATGACACCTATGGCAAGCTTCAAGATTCATCCGTACACTTTGTAGACAAAATGGGTAATCGTTTGTTCTGGCAGATATACAAAGGCAATGGTTTTCAGGAGTGGGAGTATATATCTGAATACGACAATGCCGGCAATCTACTCGAAACTAACGACCATTACCGCAGGAAACTCGAAACCCGTCATACTTATATCTACAATGAGCAGGGTAAGTGTGTGATGGAAAATGACTTTTACCCAGATGGTAGGGTGAAGTTGAAGAAAGTATTGACCTATGATGAAAACGGATGGAATACTGAAATAGTGGAATATAATGGCAACGGTAGTTTTGCGCTGAGGCATACCTATCTTCATGACGAAGCAGGTAGAAGAATAGAAGAACGTGAGTATAAAACAGACCTCAGTGATGTGTATTCTAAGATACTTACAGAGTATGATAATGAGGGAAATGTAGTGGGGTTGAAACAATACAATGAGGCTGGCAAAATGATTTATCAGGGCAAAATGGACAAGTACGGCAATCACTTGGCTGATATAGGTTACAACCCTGATGGGAGTGTGCATGATAAAATTACTGCACAATACAAGTACGACGAATTCGGAAATGAAATAGAAGAATTGCTCTACTTTACTGAGAACTCACCTGCTGTAAAAAGCACCTACAAATATGTCTATGACATGGACGGCAACTGGATAAGAAAAACAGTTTGGGAAGATGGTGCCCCGGTGAGAATAACAGAGCGCGAAATTGATTATTTCTAGTGATTCAAAATGCGTCTGTGCATGTCTAATTCACGCACGGCGGTTTGAAAATATTGCTAATGCTTTTTTGAAGCATTACACCTTAGTGAAATTATACAAATAAATGGTACCTGAGAAATGGGAATTGCTTGCCAAAGAGCATCAGAAATCTTACAAAAGATTGCTGGAAAAAGGAAATAAAAACAAAATGCTTCGCGCCTTACCTGACCTGCACGAAGAAGCTTTTAGCAAGGTGAACTGTCTGGACTGTGCACGCTGTTGCAAAAACCACTCGCCCAGATTTAAGCAACCCGACATAAAACGAATAGCAAAGTCGCTAAGAATAAAAGAGGGTACTCTGGTAGACCAATATTTGCAATTGGATAAAGAAGGTGATTATGTGACCCGACAAACACCTTGTCCGTTTTTGGCCGAAGACAATACCTGCAATATTTATGAAGACAGACCTAGCGATTGCCGCAGGTACCCCTATACAGACGAAGATGTACTGCTGAAGAGAATACCTCTTACACTCAAGAATGTAACCGTATGCCCCGCCACCTTTATGGTCATGGAGCAATTGCTCCTAATGAACCCATAATACTATTTATTATTAGCTGCACTGATGTCTAAAAGGTAACTTTGCACACCGTTAATCGTAATTAATGAAAATCAGGGATATTTTCCGCAGCCTGCTTGTTACAGGTACTTTCAGTTTGTTGGCAGGGTTCACAGTTTCTGCTCAAAACGCCACTCGCCCCAAAAAACATGGTTCTGTTTACTTCAGCTGGGGGTACAACACTGCTTGGTACACTAAGTCTACAGTAGGTATAAAACAGCCATCGCTGGGCAACGACTATGAGATGGTTAAAGTAAATGGTCATGACAACAAGGGATGGGATTACCGATTACTTAAACAGGAACTGACTATTCCGCAGTACAATTACAGACTGGGTTACTACTTTAACAGCAAACAAGACCTAGCTATTGAGATCAACTTCGACCATGTAAAATACATTATTGAAGACAATCAGCAGGTAAGGCTGAATGGTAAATTAAATAATTTGCCAGTAGACCAAGATATTACCTTCTCCCGGCAGAATGGTTTCTATTATTTTTTAAACAATGGAGCAAACTTTTTGCTGTTCAACCTAGTCAAACGCAAAAATCTCTATAGTACCAATGACCGCAAACTATATGTAGACTTTACTGGTAAAGCAGGTATAGGGCCAGTGATACCCCATGTCGAGAATAGTTTGTTTGGCAAGAAAAACGACAAAGGTTTTCAGATAGGTGGCTGGAATGCTGGGGTAGAAACAGCCCTTCGTGTCACCTTTATGAAATATGCTTATCTCGAATTTGCACAGAAAGTAGACTATGCCCGCTACAGCAATCTTAAGGTATACGAGGGTAGGGCAAGACAGAGTTTTGGAACTTATGAGCTAATATTGAGCCTAGGTGCTATATTGCCTACCTCCAAAAATAATCCTCTGTTTACGTCAGTTGCTCCTAAGCCTGAAAACGCAGCAATAAAATAGGTTTTTACTTGTTTGCCTTTTTGTTTTGATAAGAATAGTAGTAACTTGCGGCTCTAAAATCTTCACAACGATGAACCAATTGATGTTGAGTGCCTTTTACGATACCGTTAACCTCAGTGTTGGACCTATACTTACTTATGTTTTCTTCTTTCTGCTTGCTATAGAGTTTATATATGTAAGTTTTAAGTACACTGGTACGTCTGATGACAAAGATAAAAAATAATTATTTTTCTTGTCTCAGAATCCGATAAATATCGCTGATATCCGAATGGATTACATGCTTGCAGCTCTCGATGAAGAAACTGCTGGCAGTGATCCATTTCTTTTTTTTAATACTTGGTTTAGAGAGGCAGAGACCGCACAAATCACTGAAATCAATGCAATGACCTTAGCCACTGCAGGTGCGGACGCAATACCGCATGCACGTATCGTGTTGCTGAAAGGTCTAGACGACCGTGGCTTTGTCTTTTTTACCAACTATGATAGTGCTAAAGGTGCTGATATAGCCGCAAATCCTCAGGTTGCACTACTGTTTTTTTGGAAAGAACTGGAGCGACAAGTGAGGATAGAAGGAAGAATAGAGAAAATACCAGAGGCTGATAGCGATGCTTATTTTCATTCCAGACCCATAGGTAGCCGTATTGGCGCTTGGGCATCGCCACAGAGTAGCGAAATTCCGCATAGGCATATACTAGAAACAAATTATGCCAAGTACGAAAACGAATTCTCAGGCATAGAAATACCCCGACCTCCTCACTGGGGTGGGTATGTGGTAGTGCCTCGGAAAATTGAGTTTTGGCAAGGTCGCAGTAGCAGAATGCACGATCGGCTTTTGTTTACAAAAGCTGAAAATAATCTTTGGACAAGATCTAGGTTGGCTCCATAATTGAGTTCACTCTTCCTGTTCATTTCCTATTGTTACACCTCATTATTTTATTGTTTTTTTATTCACCCTGCTTTCTTTTTCTGAAAATGAATTTTATCTTTAGCTGATAAAGTTCTTTTCAAATGAGGATAACGACTACACGAGCAATAGGTTTTTCATCATTTCTGATGGCTACAATGCTGTGTTTATTAGCTCCTCATGCTGCCTACAGCCAGCAATACAAGCCTGTTGCGGCCCTAACTCACATCGATTTTCTTACTAATTATATCCCTTTTTTTTACTACGATAGTAACGACGCTCGTGTTGTATATGGCGAAGCCTTTCAAGATAATCTTGAAATAGGGCCTGTTTTCTTTTTCAGAAAAAACTTTATAACAGATAGCACTAGTAGTCTGGCAGCTTTAGACAGTTTGCTGCAATTTGGCGACTTAGTAATAAATGAAGATACTGCAAAAGTAGACGTGAATGAAGAGGTATATGATACCTTAGCAATGGCATATTTATATTCTATGTACGATACCGAAAGCGAAAAAATGGTGAATAAATATGCCGAGATGGTAGAGACCGAACCAGAGGAAATCAAAAATCTCCCACTTTATCGTTTTATAGACCATTGGTATGGGGTTAAATATAAGTACGGTGGCACTACCCGAAAAGGTATTGACTGTTCCGCTTTTTCTCAAAGGTTGTATGGTAATGTATATTGCTTGAACATCAAACGTACTTCTAAGCAGCAGTTCAAAAAATGTGAGCGACTCGAAGATTTATCTGAAGCTGGTGAAGGTGATTTGGTGTTTTTTAGAATTAATCGTGTTCGTATCTCGCACGTAGGTGTTTACCTTGCCAATGGTTATTTTGTACATGCTACAAGGTCTAAGGGTATCATGATAAGTAGTCTTAGTGACAAATATTGGCAACGCCGATACGCAGGGTGTGGTAGAGTCAACAAACCATATGCACGCGCTACAGAGTCAGATAACATCGAATAGATCTTTTTATTTTTCCCCTCTTTTTTCCCAAGCTCGTACCACTATTATCTCTAGTGGTTAAATTAGTGTCTAAGGTTGTATATTAGCACCCAATTTTGTAAGCAGATACTACTATTTATGGATACTAATAAGACTGTTACCACAGATTCAGGAATTGTTATAAAGCAGATATACTGCGAGCCGGTGCGCATGGACGAAACTCCAGGTCAGTTTCCCTTTACCAGAGGGGTGCATGCTGCTATGTACAGAGATCGTTTATGGACAATGCGCCAGTATGCGGGTTTCAGCACTGCTCAGGAGTCTAACAAAAGATACCATTTCTTATTAGGGCAGGGTGTAAGTGGTCTATCTGTTGCTTTCGATTTACCTACACAGATTGGTTACGACTCAGACCATTCTATGTCTGAGGGTGAAGTAGGGAAAGTGGGGGTTGCCATAGATTCTATATGGGACATGGAGGAGTTATTTGATGGCATAAAGCTATCTGATATCACTACTTCTATGACCATCAATGCTACTGGTTTTATCTTGCTTGCTTTCTACATAGCATTAGCCAGAAAACAAGGGGCAGATATACGCAAGATATCAGGCACTATCCAAAACGATATTCTGAAAGAGTATGCTGCTAGAGGTACCTACATTTATCCGCCTACACCATCCATGCGTATCATTACAGATATCTTCGAATACTGTAGCAAGGAAGTACCCAAATGGAATACGATATCTATATCAGGATATCACATTCGCGAGGCAGGAGCCAATGCTGTGCAAGAGTTGGCGTTTACGCTAGCTAATGGTAAAGCTTATCTACAGGCTGCCATAAACAAGGGATTAGACATTAATGTCTTTGCGCAGCGACTGTCTTTCTTTTTTAATGCCCACAATAATCTGTTTGAGGAAGTTGCAAAATTCAGAGCTGCTCGTCGCATGTGGGCAACCATTACTAAAGACCTAGGTGCTACAGACCCCAGAGCACAGATGTTACGTTTCCATACCCAAACCGGGGGTAGCACACTTACTGCCCAGCAACCCAAAAACAATATTGTAAGGGTAGCACTGCAGGGGCTATCTGCCGTGCTGGGTGGCACACAGTCGCTGCACACCAATGGTTATGACGAAGCTCTTTCTTTGCCTACCGAAGAGGCTGCATCAATAGCATTGCGCACCCAGCAAATATTGGCATACGAAAGCGGCGCCACAGATACTGTCGATCCTTTGGCTGGCTCATATTATGTAGAGTCACTCACTAATGACATCGAAGATGCTGCATGGAGTATTATCAACAAAATTGACGCTATGGGCGGCTCTGTAAAAGCAATAGAGCAACACTACATGCAAGACGAAATAGCAAGATCGGCTTATGCGTACAACAATGCCATAGAAGACGGTAGTAAGATTATAGTAGGAGTAAATAAATTCACTTCTGCCGAAATGAGTACCCCCTCATTGCTCAAAATTGATGACTCTATAAGAACAGTACAAACAGAAAAGTTAGCAAAATTAAGGGCGGTAAGAGACAATGACAAAGCCATGGCGTGTCTCGCCACTATCAAACAAAAAGCACTGGGCACAGATAACATTATGCCAGCAGTTATAGATGCTGTAGAAAATTTGTGCACACTAGGAGAGATAGCCGATGTGCTCAGAGATATTTGGGGTGAGTATAAAGGCTGATTCCTAGAGTTTAAACAGGTATTTGTAATAAATTATCAGTTTTACTAAAACAGTTTTTTCACTCTTTACGTAAATAACCATCTGCTTATTTACACTTTTTTTAAGTTATTACGTATGAATTATCCTGTTCAATTAAAACTTATTTTATATTCCTGATAGTTAATTTTTTAGAGTTCGTTATTAACCGAAATAGGACTCTTGTATTTTTCAATTATTTTAATTGTGTTTTTTTACTGAAAGTTGATAATTCAGTACTATTTTTATTAAGAATTTCATAACAGTGCTGTTTCATTCAAGAAAATGGCGCTAATTTTGTAATGAAATTTCAAATTTATTTTTATATTATTTATATATGGTTTTCTTGTTGAAGGCCATGAAACAAAGTCTTTATGAAAAAAATATTACTCCTTCTATCAGTTCTTTTTGTTACTACATTAGGCATATCTCAAACTGTTGTTATCAGTCCTACAGGCGATGGTGGCTTTGAGTCAGGCACTACTCTGGCAGCTAATGGGTGGTCATCTGTTAACACTGCTACTAACAAATGGTTTGTAGGTAATGCTTCAGGTGCTGCTACGCCGTCGAGTGGAAGCAGGTGCGCATACATATCTAATAATGGTAGTGGTAATACTTGGGACTATAATACCGGCGCTACAAGTGTATCGCATTTCTGGAAAGATGTCACCATTCCAGCTGGTGCCACCAACGTCATTTTGTCGTTCAAAAGAAAAGGAAATGGAGAAACTGGTAACTGGGATCAGTTGATAGTCTCGCATGCTCCTACCAGTGTTACCCCTACAGCTAGTGATCCCACTTTTACCACAACTACTTTAGCTGGTGCTACTACTATTTGGTTTCAAAACAACAATGTAGGTTCAACCTGGACAACTCATTCATTTGACTTAACTACAGCTCTTGCTGGTACTACAAGAAGATTGATTTTTACTTGGAAAAATGATGATCTATTTGGCACTATTCCTCCAGGTGCTTTCGACGAAATCTCGCTTACATATACGCCCTTGGTGGCTTGTTCAGGTGCGCCAGCAGGCGGCAGTGTAGTGGGTACACCGGCTACAGGTTGCTCTACTTACTCCACTACTTTGTCTTTAAGCGGTGCTACAACAGGTATTGGTATTAACTATCAATGGCAGACCTCATCTGACAATATTACATGGACAAACATTGGAGGTGCAGTTTCAGCTACTTATGGTACAACTGTTACCGGTAACATATATTATCGTTGTTTGGTTACCTGTACCAACAGCGGTATAACAACTCCTAGTGCCAGCCAGTTTTTTAATATCGGTACATGTATAAGTATGCCCTCCTCTGGATCTAGCACTTTATGCAGCGCATTATTCTATGATAGCGGTGGGCCTACAGGTAATTACACAAACAGTGAATCAAGGACTTATACATTTTATCCCGGTGCTACAGGTACTGGGTCAAAGGTGGCAGTAAGTTTTCTGTCTTTCAGCATAGAGTCTGGATGGGATTATCTGTATATCTATAATGGTAACAGTACGGCCGCACCTTTGTTGGGTACTTACACCGGTACCTCTCTTCCACCTTCATTTACTTCTACTGCTACAGACGGTTCTTTGACTTTCAGATTTACAAGTGATGGCTCTGGAATTGGTACAGGTTTCGCAGCATCTATTTCTAATACCTCTGTTAACCCAATATCTTCTCATCCTGCTGTTTCTACTGCCACTTGTGTTGGATACACTCCTTCATTAACAGTAGGTACTTTAGGTACAAACACTTATCAATGGTACTCTAACGGTACTACCAACTCTAATACTGGTGGCACTGCAATTGCAGCAGCTACTAACGCCACTTACGCGCCATCTACTGCTACTACAGGTACTACTTATTATTATTGTACAGTTACTACTGCATGCAATTCTTCATACACTACCAACACTGCTGGTATTGTAGTAAATGCCTCTCCTGCTGCTATTACTGGTACATTCAGTGCATGTTCAGGAGCTACCAGCCTTCTCAGCAATAGTACAGCAGGTGGCACTTGGAGCACAAGCTCCTCTATTGCTACTATTAGTTCAGGCGGTTTGGTTACTGCAGGTGCTACATCAGGTACTACTTCGGTTAGTTACATTATTTCAGGTTGTGCGTCTACAGCTGGTTTTGTGGTAAATGCAAATCCAGGTGCTTTTAGTGGTACATTATCTGCTTGTACAGCAGCTACTACTACATTAACAAACGCTGGTGGTGTAGGCAACTGGACCAGCAGCAATACTTCTGTAGCCACAGTCGGTGCCACTACAGGTATCGTTACAGGAGTAGCAACAGGTACTTCTGCAATTTCTTATTCTAATGGTTGTGGTTCTCCGGTAGGTGTTGTTGTCACTATACTACAAACACCAACTGCTATAACTGGTTCAACAGGTGTTTGCGCCGGTGATAATGTTACATTGTCCAGTTCGGCAGGTGGTACATGGTCCAGTACAGTGCCATCAGTAGGTACTATAGGTGCATCTACTGGTGTGTTTTCCGGATTGTCAGCAGGTACCACTAACATCAGTTACACATTAGGCAATGGATGTGCAGCTGTTGGGCGTGTTCAAAATGTGAATTTATCACCATCTGCTATTTCTATTACTCCATCTACGTCGTCCAGTATTTGTTTGGGCAGTGCATCAACGTTTACCGCATTGTCTTCTCCCAATTTTACTTTGTTAAGCCAAAATTGGAATTCTGGTATGACGGGTGCAGTAGGGGGTACCTGGACCATAACTAATATAGCAGGTGTAGCTGCAAGTTATTGGCAAATACGTGCCTCACCAGGCTATTCAAGTGCATCTCCTGGTGATGGTTCTGCTATGATGCAGGCTGCTGCTGATGCTACCACTGGTTTAACTAATACGGTAGTAACGTCTCCTGCTTTTTCGTTGGCTGGATATTCATCGGCTTCACTAACCCTCAATCAATATTATTTTGCTTACAGTGCTGATGCAACAGTAGCTGTAGAGTACTCTACAAACGGTGGAGGAACATGGAGTACATTATCTAGTATTATTGGTACTACTACTGGTAGTACTACCTGGACAGCAGGCACGCCTACTACTACTATTTCATTAGCAGCACTGTTAGGTTCACCCAGCGTCATGCTTCGTTGGAATTATGTATCTACTTGGGGTTTTTATTGGGCAATAGATAATATTTTGGTAACAGGGTCTATACCAGCTCCTACCTATGCATGGTCTGGTATATCGGGTGCTACTGGCTTGTCTTGTACTGCGTGTGCAGCTACTAACATTACACCTGCTGCAGTTGGTGCTAATGTATATAGTGTTACAGCTACATCTGCAGGTTGTAGTCGCACAAGCGGTGTCACAGTTACTACTACCGATCCTACTGTTTACACAGTTACAGGCGGTGGTAGCTATTGCAGTGGTGGCACGGGTGTTGCCATAGGTTTAAGTGGTTCACAATCTGGTGTAAACTATGCATTGAAAAACGGTGCATCCACAGTGCAAACTTTATCAGGTACTGGTGCAGCACTTACTTTCGCCAATCAGACCACAGCTGCTACTTACACCGTAGTGGCTACTAGTACCGCTCCTGTATGTAACAAAAACATGACAGGTAGTGCCATTGTTTCAATCAATAGTTCTCCTGCATCAGTTTCAGTTTCTGGTGGCGGTACATTCTGTGCTACATCTACTACTATCTCTGCTTCTGGCGGTACTGGCGGTACTGTGTATTTTCAAGGTACTACATCTGGTGGTACTTCAACTACTACCGCTTCTACGTCTGAAGCTGTGAGTGCTTCTGGTACTTATTATTTCCGTTCACAATCATCTGCTGGTTGTTGGGGTGCTGAGGGTAGCACCACAGTTACACTCAATCCTCCCCCTGCAGCTACTACCGTAAGTGGTGGTGGCACATTTACTGGTAGCGCTACCATCACCGCCTCAGGTGGCACTGGTGGTACTATATATTTCCAAGGTACTACTTCTGGTGGCACTTCTACTACTACACCATCCACATCACAAGTTGTAACATCTAGTGGCACCTATTATTTCCGTTCGCTTTCAGCCGCGGGTTGTTGGGGCCCAGAGGGTAGTGTTTCTGTAGTTATTAATCTATTTCCAGCTACTGTAGTAGTATCTGGTGCTGGTACTTTTTGTGGTAGTACCACTATCACTGCCGATAATGGAAGTGATGGTACTATATATTTTCAAGGCACTACCTCTGGTGGTACGTCTACATCTATTGCATCTACTTCACAGGTTATAACTTCTTCTGGCACTTATTACTTCCGTGCGCGTTCAGCAGGTGGTGTTTGGGGTACAGAAGGTAGTGCGGTTGTTGTTATCAATGCCATACCAGCTTCGGTTTCAGTATCTGGTGCAGGCACTTATTGCGGAGGCGCAACACTGTCTGCTTCTAATGGTGGAGATGGAACAATATTTTTCCAAGGTGCTACTTCAGGCGGTACTTCTACTGCGCTTGGTGGTTCTCCCCAAACAGTAACATCTTCTGGTACTTATTATTTCCGTGCTAGATCTAGCGATGGTTGTTGGGGTACTCAGGGTAGTACTTCGGTTACTATTAATGCCATTCCCACAGCAGCACCTACCAACAATGGTCCTATATGTAATGTTGGTACTGTTACACTTACCGCTAATGGTGCTAATGGTGCTTCTGTTTTCAATTGGAGTGGTAGTTCACTTTCTGCTACTACCGGTGCCAGCACATCTGCTACGCCTACTGCTACTACAGTTTATTCATTAACTGTTACAGATGGTAGTAGCAATCCTGGTTGCTCCCCATCTACTATTTACACCACATCTGTCACTGTCAACAGTACACCCACAGCCGCGCCTACCAACAGTGGTGCTATATGTGTTGGTGGAACGGTGACATTAAGTGCCAACC
>CAZRPA010000065.1:0-670 GCA_964601855.1 uncultured Flavipsychrobacter sp.
CATCCAAACGCTGATTGATAGATACCATGATACCCAGACTCATACACTTGCTGATGATTTCTGCAAAACTCACATCCAGCAGACCAGCAAGTTCACTTACCGATATGAACTCTGTAACCTGAACGACATTAGTTTGTTCTGCGTTTTCGGCAGCAGCACGTTTTTCGGCAGCTTCATCGCGTTTGTTTCTGCGATACTTGGCTTTGAGGTTTTTGCTTCTGGTAGATCCGGTAAGTTTAGCCTGTGTTTCGCGTATCTTATCCTGTATAGCTTTTGTATCTATTTCTTGTTGCTGTGCAGTAACAGGTGCATTGCGCATATCGCCTCTACCTCTGTCCCTGTTGCCACCACCAGCATTGTTGCCTATTGGTCGGCCTACACCGCCACCATTACCACCCGCTGGGCGATTGTCGGGGCGCTGTCCCGGAGGTGTGCCCGGAGGTCTGCGATCGCGTCCCAGACTTCTGTTTGGCTGCTGTCCACCAGCACCTGGTGCAGGAGTATTTCTGTCCCTATTGTTGGTGTCTGGTTTTCCTGGCTCCGATTTTTTGTCTACTGGTATGCGTTTGCGCTTACGTTTTTCACGGTTGTCGGGTCTGTTGCCAGATGGTTGTGATACCGGTAGCTCTATTCTGCATATTAATTTAGGAACCTCCAGGCGGGGAGCCTT
>CAZRPA010000065.1:680-20365 GCA_964601855.1 uncultured Flavipsychrobacter sp.
GCCTTCATTTCTATGAGTTCACGTTTCTGTGTCTGGTCATCCTCTGTAGCTGCAGTAGGTGCTGGTGCTACTGGGGGTGTTTCCACCTTCACCTCAGCTACTATCTCAGGCACTTTTGCCACTACAGGCGCAGGAGCGGGTGCAGTAGGTTCGGTTACTTTTGCAGCTACAGGTTCAGTTGTTTTTGCTTCTGGTACTTCTTTTTTTACCGGTATAGGATCTTTTTTCTTTACTACAGCACCTTTTTTAGGGCGAGAAGATAAATTGAGCGTATCCAGATCTATTTTTCCCAGTATGTTAGGACCGCCTATTTTTGGGGCTTTCACATCCAGATGTTCAGGTACAACAGGTGCAGCTGGCGCACTTTCTACTGCTTCTTTGGTAGGTGCAGGTGTTTCTTTCGCTATTGGCTCTGTTTTTACTTCTGGTTCAGCTTTGGCTACTGGTGTAGCTTTCACCTCAGGTGCTGGTGCAACAGGCACAGCAGCTACTACTACAGGTGTTGCCACAGGAGCAGGAGGCACAACAGGCTCAGGCTTAGCAGCTACTGGTACAACAGGCTCAGGTTTAGGAGCTGGTGCTACTACTACTGGAGCCACTGGCGCAGGCTCAGCAGCCGCTGGCGGTGCCACTACTACTTCAGGCTTTTCTTTTGGTTTTTCTTCCGCTGGTTTTGCCTTTACTTCGGGTGCCTTCGCTGTGGGCTCTTCTTTTTTGTCTTTAGCAGATATATCTAGGTCTTCTCTAGATTTCTTTATGTTATCCAGCAGTGGACCCTTTGGCAGGGCAATCCCTTCGCTTTTCTGCTTGTCTTTTTTGTCTTGGGCAAACTCCACCTGCAGGGCATTATACATCTGCTCTGAAAGTTTGGTACTCGGGTTACTGCTTATTTCAAAGCCTTTATCAACAAGAAACTCTACAAGGGTTTCTTTCCCTATGTTGAATTCCTTTGCGGCCGCCAGTAACCTGGGTGTATTTGTTGTTGTAGTCATTCTTCTTTTTTCCTTGTCAGATGTTTATTCAAAATTGCCCTGTGGCAGTTGCCCTGTCCACAAATTTACGCCATTTTTCAGTGAATTTGGCACAGCGAAGGCTTATGTTATTATCTATTTCATGTGAACAATATTTTTGTTAGCATTTTTATTGTTCTTCATTAAATTCTGCTTCCAATACACGACGCACATCGCGCACAGTTTCTTCTTCTAGGTCGGTACGGCGCACCAGCTCCTCGGCCGATAACTCCAGTACACTCAATGCTGTATCACAGCCTATACGCTTGAACTCGTCTATCACCCAAGCCTCTATCTCATCTGCAAATTCATCCAGATCAATATCGTATTCTACATCATCTTTCACATCTCTGAACACGTCTATGTTGTAGCCTGTCAGTTCCTGCGCTAGTTTTATATTCACACCTTTTTTACCTATCGCCAGCGATACTTGATCTGGGTCCAGATACACATCTGCACGCATAGTATCACTGTTTAGCTCCATTTTGTTGATGCGGGCTGGCGTCAGCGACCTTTGCAGCAGCAACTGTACATTGTTGGTAAAGTTGATGATATCAATGTTTTCATTGCGCAGTTCGCGTACTATACCATGTATGCGGCTACCTTTCATACCCACACATGCACCTACTGGGTCTATACGGTCGTCATAGCTTTCTACAGCTACTTTGGCACGTTCGCCAGGTTCGCGCACTATTTTCTTCACCACTATCAGGCCATCCATTATCTCCGGAACTTCTATTTCTAGTAGTTTCTCCAGGAATGAGGCATGTGTGCGGCTAAGAATAATGATGGGTGAGTTGTTGCGCATTTCCACTTTTTTCACCACTGCACGCACTGTTTCACCTTTCTTAAAGAAGTCTGAAGGTATTTGTTCTGATTTTGGCATTATCAGTTCGTTACCTTCATCGTCCAGTAGCATTATTTCTTTCTTCCATATCTGGTAAACTTCACCATTTATGATTTCGCCTACTCTGTCGGCATATTTTTTGAGCAAGTTATTTTTCTTCAGGTCGCCTATACGAGCAGCCAGAGTTTGTTTGGCGGCAAGTATAGCTCTGCGTCCAAAATTTCTTACGTCTATTTCTTCATACAGCTCTTCACCTACGCTATAGTCAGGTTCTATTTTTATAGCTTCAGAGTATGGTACCTGCAGATTTTCATCTTCTACTTCGCCATCTTCTACTATCTCACGACGTCTGATAATTTCTAAGTCACCAGTTTGGTCGTTTACGATTACGTCAAAGTTTTCGTCTGTTACGTACTTCTTTCTCAGCAGAGTTTTAAACACGTCTTCCAGCACCTTCATGAGGGTAGGCCTGTCGATATTCTCGGCGTCTTTAAACTCCTGAAAGGAGTCAATGAGGTTGATACTTGCCATATTGCGCTATTTTTCTCTACACATCCCTAATTGGGTAGTGTCTATTTATTAAAAAATGATTTGTACTACTGTTGTTTTTATGTTTGCTATGGGTATTTCTACTATTACTTTTTCGTCTTTAGCTTTTTTAGGCTTCACTTCCAGTGTTATACTCTCTTCTGTCACCGCTATTAGAATACCTGTAGTTTCCTTGTCTGTGTTGTCAGTAACTGTTACTGTCCTGCCTACATTCTTTTTATACTGTCTGTTTTGGGTCAATGGTTCGTCCACACCTGGGCTAGATACCTCTAGCGAAAAATCACCATCAGGGTACATGCCCTCAGCGTCTAGTGCAGCATACAGCCGCTTGTTGATGCTTGTAGCTTTGTCTATAGAGAAGCCACCATCAGCATCCAGAAAAACCTTGATATTATTGGTAGGTTTTATCTTAATGCTCACAATGAAAATATCAGTCCCTTCCAGCAAGGGTTCTAGCAAAGCGTACACTTTTTCTATTGTATCAGACATACTTTCAATGAACGAGGGGACAACCAGTGTCCCCTCTCTTTTGTTTAAAATCCGATGCAAACATACAACATTTTCTGATAATTGTATTATCGTTTTATGAAAACTTTAATGGCTTCAATTCAGGCAGTAAATACACTTGTTTAGGCACATGGCACTAGTACTCACATACACTACCCTCAATCTCGTATGTTGTGTCTCATTCTTATACCCTAACTTTGCGCTCCTAATTCGCAGTTTTTGAGCTTCATTGATAATTTTCTCGACAAACGAAACAACAATCCCGCCGGGGAAATGAACTTCCTCGATCATATAGAGGAGTTGCGCTGGCATATAGTGCGTTGTGCATTTGCAGTTATGATAGGCTCTTGCCTCGTTTTCTGGAAGGTTGAGCTCATATTCGATAGGGTAATAATGGGCCCCGCTCACAAAGACTTTATCTCTTACCGTGCTTTTTGTGCGCTGGGCAGGTTACTACATGCCGATTCGTTTTGTATGGACGATATACATATGAAGTTTCAGAACAATGCCGTAACTGGTCAGTTCATGATGAGTTTGTCTGTGTCTGTTATGCTGGGCTTCGTTTTGGTTTTCCCCTACATACTGTGGGAGTTGTGGAAATTCATAAAACCAGCTCTAAAACCTACTGAAATCAAGATGGCAAGCGGCATTGTGTTTTGGTGTTCGCTATTGTTTTTTATGGGTGTAATGTTTGCTTACTTTATAGTAGCCCCTTACACTATCAATTTCTTTGGCAATTATCAGCTTAGTCCGCTATTCGAAAACATCATCACCATAGAAAACTACTACGATACCATGAGCAACATGGTAATAGCTCTAGGTGTGGTGTTTGAATTGCCCATTCTCGTTTATTTCCTTACCCGCATAGGTGTGCTTACCCCAGCATTTCTCAAGGCAAAACGTCGTTATGCTTTTCTCATATTGTTTATACTCAGTATGGTGATAGCTCCACCCGATGTTTTTAGCTGTCTGCTTATATTTTTCCCCTTATACATACTCTTCGAGATATCTGTGAGCATCAGTGCCCGTGCACTCAAAGCCCGTAAGATAAGAGAAGCCAAAGAAGCACTGGAGCAAAACAACGACTAAATAATATGAGCAATCCATCGTTCAACAATCAGCTACCCATAGCCATAGGCTGCGACCATGCTGGCTACGAGTACAAAGAAAATCTGGTAAAAATGCTACAAGATGCTGGCTGGCAGGTTGCCGACAAAGGCACTTACAGCACAGATAGTACCGACTATCCCGACTATGCACACCCTGTAGCCACCATGGTAGAAGAAGGTGCAGCAGCAGCCGGTATACTAGTATGTGGTAGTGGCAATGGTGTGTGTATGACCGCCAACAAACATCAGGGCATACGTGCTGCCCTTTGCTGGCTCGACGAACTGGCAGCATTGGCCCGTCAGCACAATAATGCCAATGTGCTGTGCATCCCCAGCCGTTTTGTTCCGCTTACAATGGCTGAGTCTATGACTAATATCTTTTTATCTACCCCCTTTGAGGGCGGCAGGCACCAGAATAGGGTGAATAAAATATAATTGCACACCATACTATCCAAACAAAAAGCCCCGCAATGCAGGGCTTTTTGTTAAGTATCATCAGTAGTATAGTACTATGAGTTTGGTTTTGGTGCTTCTTTTTTAGCAGCTTCTTCTTTTGCTTCGTGATCTTTACTGCATTCTTTTTTATCTTTTTTCTTGCAGCAAGCAGCGGTAGCTTCTTTGTTACATTTTTCTCCTTTTTTCTTGCAGCAAGACTTTCCTTCTGCAAAAGCACCACCTGCCATCATCACAGCAGCAGCGAGCAATAAAGTGATTTTTTTCATTTTTATCGATTTAGTACACAAAAATACGGAATTATAATAAACTCTTTCTGTTAAAACCACCCTCACTGACCAATATCACTTTCTTTACGCATTGTGGGCTACTATCGTCACACCGCCCTTCACCACATCGCCTATCTTCACATCTACACGCGTACCTAGCGGCAAAAACAGATCTACCCTCGACCCGAATTTAATAAAACCAAACTCCTCATTCTGTTTCACCACATCGCCTTCCTTTACATAAAAGCAAATACGCCTTGCCAGCGCACCAGCTATTTGCCTCATTAGTATGTCGCCATTATCATTGCCCAGCACTATGGTAGTGCGCTCATTTTCGGTAGAAGATTTGGGGTGCCAAGCCACCAGATATTTGCCCTTGTGGTATTTCATGTATTTTACTACCCCACTCACAGGGTTGCGGTTCACGTGCACATTTATGGGCGACATAAATATGGATACCTGCAGTCGTGTCTCTTTAAAGTATTCAGGCTCATAAGTTTCTTCTATAACCACCACCTTGCCATCGGCAGGGGCTATGATGCGGTTTTCGCCATGCACCATGTTTCTTATAGGCATCCTGAAAAACGCCACTACCCACACCCATAACAGGAACATGGTGAAGGTGATCAGTGCCGTCAACCAAAACAGCGAATCGGGTATGTAGTGGCTGGCTACCCAAGATATACCGCCTAGTAAAACAGTGGCAATAAGTATATACAGATACCCTTCTCTATGTATTTTCATGTTATTTTTCTATTTGCTGCGCAAAGGTAACAAGTTTGCTCCCTAGTATATCGTTTTACTACACATTTCTGAATGTACAGTAGAAAGTTGTTCCTTCACCTTCCATACTCTCCACCCATATATTGCCACCATTGGCAGTCACAAACTCATGACACAGCATTAGCCCAATACCTGTACCCACTTCATTATTGGTGCCGGGTGTTGTAGTGCCAAAGCCTTTAAATAAATTATTGCATTGTTCCTCACTCATGCCTACTCCATTATCTTTTACCATGAGTGTAGTATAGCCCCTATTGCTGCTGTTATCTATACCTATTGTTACAGTGCTACCTTGTTCAGAATATTTTACTGCATTCGTAAGCAGGTTGCGCACCACAAAGTCAAATTGTGCCTTATCGGCATACACCAAGCTGTTATCTAATGTTTCATTCACTAACTGAATTCGTTTATTTTTTAGCTCATATTGCAGTAAGTTCAGGTTATTTTGCACATATATTGCTGCATTTATCTTTTCCATATGTACTTGATTGTCTGCTATTTGTGTTTTCCCCCACAGTAGCAGAGTGTCCAGAGTTGCCATTGTGTATTGTGTCTGCTTTTGCAGCATCCCCAACATTTCCTTTTTTTCAGACTCGTCCATACCTTCTTCATTCATAAGGTCTATTACAGTAGCTATACTACCCACTGGTCCGCGTAGGTCATGCCCTATTATCGAAAAAAGTTTGTCTTTTACATTATTTGTTTCACTCAGTTCTTCTTTTTGTTTACTCACTATCTCATACAGGTTGCGTGTTTTGCGCAGGTACACACTTATAGTTATTACTATTGCTATTAGGCTAACAGCCAACACTAAAAGTACATTTCTGCGCTGTTTATCAGCATCCATCATTAGGCTCATTTCTTTCAGTTTGTTGTTGCTCTCATCCAGTTCGTATAGCGCTTGCAGGTTAGCTATCTCTTTTGTTTTTTCTACATTATATAGGCTGTCCGATATTTTCTTGTGCTCTTTCAGTATATCATTTGCTTTTTTGTGATCGCCCATGCTCTCATAATATCCTGTCAGGTTTATGTACAGGTCGTAAAGCAGTTCATTGTTGCCCAGCTCTAGTGCTATGGGTAGTGCCTTGTTTATACTGTCTTTAGCAGCAGCCACATTGTGTTCTTGCATAGTCACAGCTATGTTTATGAGTATTTGTACTTCTTCACTTTTCAGCTTTTTTTGTCTTGCTAGTTGTAGTGCTTCATTCAGGTAAAGCATGGCAGTAGCATTGTCATTTTTGTTTTGGTACACTATTGCCATGTTCATCAGCGAGTATATGTACACATCTATCAGTTCTGTTTTATTACATCTTTTCAGTGCCTTATCAATGTAGTATTTTGCGCTATCCATATTACCCATCATACCATGCACTATACCAATATTGTTGTATGTGTTACATAACGCGCGGACTTCTTCATGAACTTTTAGAATTTCCAATGCCTTGCTGTAATAAACAAGCGATTTTTCTAAATCGTTGGTATATGTGTTAACAAGCCCTAGGCTTATGTATGCTGTTGTTATTTTTTGGTGCAATTTTCTTTCTTCTGCAATTTTCAAAGCCTTTAGCAGGTGTTGTGTAGCTAATTCATAATTGTTGCGTTTGGCTTCCAGCGGTGCCATTTCCAGCAGTGTGCTGGCTATGCCCTCCATATTGTTTGTTTTGGTATATATTGCCATAGCATCTTGCAGCAATTTGTAGCCAGTTTGCAGATTACTGTGGCTCACTTCCAGTGCACCCAGCTTCATGTACATTGCCGCAATACCTGGTAGGTAGTCCTTTTTTCTAAAATCATTCAACCCCATTTTTAGGTACAACTCTGCACTATCAGGATTGCTGTATTTGTAGTAGTAATTCAACTGTGAGTACACCATTGCTCTTGCCGAGTCATTGGTTTCATCATTTAGTTGTTGCAGTAGTTTACCCACATTTGTTTGTCCATATGCAATATGTGTGAGTAGCAAACAAAAGAATAAGTATAGTTTGTTTTTCAATTTGTGAACTGTTTATTGTATTTCAGTCGCTACGAAATTACTCTTTCACAAATACATATTGACCAGCCCTGTTGTCATTAAAATGTTATTACAGTAATTCTCATTAGTATACAGACACATGATATGGTATTGTTTATATATTATGTGACAAGTTAATTTTATCATGTCAGCACATTATCTATACCGCATATTACATTTGCTGCATTGTGTCCTATAAATACTACTTAAGTGGTATAGGTAGCAGTAGATGCCGTCATACATTTACAGCCGAAGAATTTTCCGACAAAACTTTAACGAGCTTTTTAACTGATATTATTTCCTGTCAATAGTCTGTTTCTATTTTATCACAATTTCAATATTAAATGACGTTTTATGATTAAATACAGACACCTTGCATGGGTGTTGCCATTGTTTTTTGTGCAGTGCACAAAAAAACTCAACTCCCTGCCCGAATACAAAACCACCGAAGGTATTGCCATAGATAGTGCTGTTTTCCAACCTACCTGTATCGAGTATGATCAAAATTATACTTACATCCTCGATAACAGCTACAACTTCAGACTGTTTTATAGGATTGACGAAAATACAGGTAAACTAGAAAATCTGCCTAAGTATAATACATTGTACGACTTCACCACAGATAGCCTTAATTTATACATAGTAAGGGCAAATACATACCCCAAACCTCTTTATACTCTTTACAAAGTACCCAAAAACAACCTGAACGATAGTACTGTTATCAATCAAAATTACAATTTCGTTGGGCTATCCTTTCATGAGGGTAGTCTATATGCATGGAACCTAGCCACAGGACTGTGCAAAATAAATCCTATAACTGGTGAATACTCAGTCATTCTGTCAAGAGACAATTTTTACATTAGTCAAGTGTCATTCCTTAAGTACAAGAATGCATCAAAATTTCATAATGGCAAATGGATGTTTATCAATCAGGATGGAGGTTACTTTACCAGTGTTAGCCTTGCAGGTGGCACTCTGCCCGACACTTTGAATAACGTAAAGACTAGGCTATTTGCAGTGATCAACGACCGCATTTATTTCACACAACAAAACACTCACCCCGATGTAGGCACTAACCCATTGCTATACAAGTCTTGCCTTGCAAGTATACCTCTCACTGGCGGACAAATCACCATCGAAGATTCGGTAAACATCAAACAATGTAATACAGTAAGTAACTACGGCAATTTATTATTAATTGGAGACGGACGATTTATAAAAACATTCGACCCAATAACAAAAAAAGTAGAAATGCTGGGAGCTATGACCGCTACCACATATAAAGGCCAGATACTCGATGCCTACCCTTTCAGCAACAAGTACACAGGTAGCGTGTATTATTCTGCTTATTACGAAATCACAAAATTGTACAAACTAAAATAACCACATCATGAATTACAACAAAATATTACCTGTGCTTTTACTAATCATAGCTTTTTTAATGGGATGTAAAAAAGATAAACCATTGATTAGTTTTTCTGACATTAACTATCGCATAGTAGGCGATTGGAAACTAGATAGGATATCCACCTCTGCCAACAACTATAATGGTCTGTACAATGGTCAGGGCGGTAGCACAGACAAGTTTTATAAACCTACAGTCCTCAAACTATATCAGGACCGTACTGCCTCACTTAGTGGCAATATATTGTCAATAGATGCTAAAGACACCCTTTATCCCAGAAACCTTATAGGTAGCTGGGAGGTGAATGATGACAAACTAACCCTTCACTGGGACGGCGACAGCAACTACAATCCGGAACATACTGTATATGACATTAGTTTTTGCTCAAAAAAAGAATTGCGTATCACTCGTCAAGTTGTAAACTCAGGTGGTGGTATTACTGCCGACTACAACCACAACTTCAAATTTGTAAAGTAGTATAGAAAAGGTATTGATATGCTTTGTTTGCTATGATATTATAGAATACCGGGCTTTGGGTCCGGTATTTTTTTTAATGTCTAATATCGATTTAATGTAGATAGTATATAGCAATTACAAATCCTTACCCACCTGCATTATAAAAGGTGTACCATGATTTGCCCCTTAAATTCTGCCCGTTCAATAAAAAATTATATATTCTTGTGCCTATACCCAACCTATTCTGACGCAAAACAGTCTTATATTAGTGTTCAGGATTAATAACCAATATACTTGTCTATAGCTTTGGCATATACCGTTGCTGGCCAGGCCAGTGAGTTAGAGCAGCTCATACAAGGGTGCATTCGCAACGAGCGAAGCGCACAGGAGAAGTTATACCGGTTATTTTATCCTAAAATGATGGCGCTTGTAAGGCGATACATAGACCATGACGAACAAGCCGAAGAAGTACTCAACAATGGCTATCTGCGCGCATTTCAGAAGATAAAACAATACAATTTTCAAGGGTCTTTCGAAGGATGGATTCGCAAAATCGTATTTCATGCAGTAGCAGATTACGTAAAACAAAACGCAAAATACTCTAACCAAATAGTACTAGTAGAAAAAGACGAACTGATACAGACCGACCATGCAGATAAGCTGTACTACGACCAATTAGTGAAGCTTATACAATGCCTGCCCGATGCTACCAGAACAGTCTTTAACATGTACGTAATGGAAGGATTTACCCACAGAGAGATAGGAAATATACTTGGCATAAGCGAAGGAACTTCAAAATGGCATTTGTCAGAGGGTAGAAAAATATTGAAAGAGAAAATTGAAAAACTGGAACTGAATATTAAATGACAGGTACAAGACAACAGGCAGAGAACAACAATATTAAATTATTTATAAAATAATAAATTTATCCTTATGGATAAAAATTTCATCAAGATTGACGACCTCGTAAGGCAGCGACTTACGGGAGTGGAGGAGAAGGAGAAAAGCGGAGCGTGGATGAATATGCGCGATCTGCTAGATAAAGAAATGCCTCAGCAAAAACGTATCAGTATCTTCTACTGGCGTCGCATCTTCAGTGCGGTTGCTGTGCTTTCTTTATTAGGCTCAGTATGCATAGGCGGAATGGAATTGTCGTCGTTTTACAATAGCGCAGATAACTCATCCACTCCTTTGGCTGCTGCACCTAACGCTGCTGGCAATGATAACGCTGCTATGCTGGTAAGCGATGGTAATACGAGTGCTGCCCCTATTGTGGCGGTTTCTGGTGTTGCTTCTGGTCACACCTCTTCTGGCACTACTACATCATTGGCTGTTACTCAGCCTATTGCTAATCATCCATCTAGTGCTAATAGCAATGTACCAGAGGAAAACAATGTTATTACTAATAGCCCAGCTACCTCCGTTGATGCAGCCGAAAAGACTGCACATACAAAAACTGCTCAGCATGCTAACGCTACCGAAGTAAACAGCAATAACAACAGCCAAACTAACAACAGCACAATAGCTGCAAATGCTGGTAATAAAAACACTAGAAAAATCAAGAACAATAGCACCAACATTGCACACCGAAACATCAAGAACAATACAAATAGTAACAACGATAACAACATATCTACCGACAAGAACACAGAAACTAAGACAGCTGCTACTAGCAACACTGCGAATGCCAGCAACAAAAATGGTAACAGACATCGTCAAATAGCTGGCATTAGCAAGACAACAAGCCTGCAAACTAATAACACAGCTAACAATGCAGCAACTACCACTCAGGCAAATACGGTAGCTACAAAAGATGCAACCAGCAACAAAAGTGTTATAGGAACATCTACTACAAGCAATGCTATAGCTGTTGCCGAGACTAAGAAAGCTACCTTACCCACTGCACAGAAGGAAGCTAAACTCGAAGTGCTTAACAGCAGTGCTCCTGCAGTAGGCACACTTATAAATGCTGGAGCAAAAGAAACTTCTGTACCCGATTTGCGTAGCAATAATTCGGATGACAAAACAGCAGACGCTACAGTAAACGAAAAATCAAATATCGCCAAAGCAGGAAACACTAACACAGTCCCTGTTTCAACAGTAGCAACTACAGCTAAAACAGACAACTCACCCGCTAAGGCAGCTAACCCCACAGCCAAAGCAAACAAAGAAAAAGGTGAAAAAAGGATAGACAATTCAAAAGGTAGTGGCACAATAGCTAGTACAGGTGGTGTAGCTCCTAAACCCAAAGCAGACGAAAATAGTAATAAGCCCAAAAGAGTGATCACCAAAATTCAGGTGCATCAGCGTACTATTATGCTGTCGGCTAATGTGTATGGCAACAGGATAGATACTATTTCTATTGAGAAAGTAAATGTAGACCTAGGGTTCAGACCTTCGCGAAACAACAACGAAGAAGAAACGCTGGTATCAAAAGCCAAAAACAACCATGCTGATGATAACACAGAGTCAGAAAACAAACCAGCTGGTAAAGCCCATAAAAGCGGTAGGCATGCTGCTACCCCTGGTACTATAACCAATGGCAATCAGAAAACACTGGCCCCAGCCGCAAAAGCAGGGAAAGGTGCTTACAATAACAACAGTAATACCGATCCTTCTTCTCTATCTGCCAATCAGTCTGAACAAAACAATAGTTCAGAAGACGACAAATACGAAGAGATATTGCCAGGTGCTTCTGCTACCAGCAACGAAAACACGCCTGAAACTGCTGCAAAAGAAAATGCAGTTGTAGCGAGTACCACTAATGCTACAAAACCAGCAGAACAAGAGCATAAAGGCATGTCAATGATAAAAAAGCTGAGTGCGGCATTTAATGATGTTAAAGAAAGTGCCTCTCGTGCTCATTTGGTAGGTGGTTTAACTGCGGGTATCAACAGTAATTTCTTTGGTTCTAATAGTTTCAAGGGTTTTCAGTTTGGTATGACTGCCAATCTAATATTCAACGATACTTGGAACATCATGACCGAGATGAAGTACTTCCACAGATTGAACAACAACAAATCTATAGAAGACAACTACTACTCATATACACCAGCTTCAAACAATCAGTACAGCAAACAACTGTTGTTGAATTCTTACAGTTTTTCTACTCTGCACAGTATAGAAATGCCGGTAGCTATAAGGTACGCAAAGGGTAAATTTAACTTCTACTCAGGCGGCAACTTCCTGTATTCGTTCTCTATTAACACTGGTGCCGAAACCTTACCTACATATGGCGTTGCGCCAGAATTGGTAAACGAAGTAGGTCCTGACAATGCACCTAAGCTGAATGAAGAAGATTTCAGAAGCAGATTTGGTATAGGTTACCTTTTTGGTTTCTCCTACAAACTAGCACCTAATGCTAATTTAGATTTCCGCACTGTACAAACCGTTTGGGACAACTCAAATACCACCGGTGCTAAGTCAGTATCTGGTCAGCTATATAGAGCGCCTTCTTTGCAATTATCTATAATGTATCGCTTGGGCGGCAATCGTCATACAGATTAGTTTTTATTTTTGAGTGTTAATTGCAGTGAAACCGGGAGTGTGCGCTCCCGGTTTTCTGTTTTTTGCGGTTTTCTGTTTTTGCGGGGTAATAGATAGTGGGTGTGGCTAAAAATCAGTATATTTCATGTACATACCCATCCGCAAATGGCAACTCAAAAAATGAATAAACCTTCCGACACCTATACACCGCATAGTGATGTGAAGATGGTGCGCGGAGGCAAGGAATATTTCAGCCAAATACAAAATATTGCAAGTATTGCGCAGCAAACCCTTCACCTTCAAACCTATATTTTTGACGAGGATGAAACCGGACAAGAGGTAGCTCAAGCGCTTTTAGCTGCAGCCCGAAGAGGAGTGAATGTATATGTGATGGTAGATGGATATGCCTCACAAAAACTATCGGATGCATTTGTAAAAAAACTGCAAGCGGGTGGGGTTAATTTCAGGTACTTTATGCCACTGCTGTACAGCAGATACTACTATCTGGGGCGAAGAATGCACCATAAAATCATTGTGGCTGACGCTACTACAGTAATGGTAGGGGGCGTAAATATCAGTAACCGCTACAATGATATGCCCGACGCACCTGCATGGCTAGATTGGGCAGTGATTGCTAAAGGACCTGTAGCTGCCAGCATCAATAAACTGTGTGAGCGAATGTGGAATAAAACCGTATTTGCAGCAAAATGTACACCTCATATTGGCAGCAGCAACACTGTAGGCAGCATACTAGTACGTATGCGCAGAAATGATTGGGTGTTTAGAAAGACTGATATCACAAATACATATTTAGAGCTCTTTGCTACTTCACAGCACAATGTGACTATAATGACTAGTTATTTCTGGCCACCACAACGGTTGTTGCTAAAAATGGAAGAAGCAGCAAGGCGAGGTGTAAAAATAAAACTAGTTTTAACAGGCGCTGCAGATGTGCCATTGGCTAAGTATGCAGAGCGTTATTTATACAACAGACTATTTAGGAGTAGTATAGAGGTTTTCGAATATCTGCCCAATGTACTGCATGGCAAAATGGGTATGTGTGACGGTGAGTGGGCAACCGTGGGCTCCTACAATCTCAATAACATCAGTGCATTTGCCAGCATTGAGCTCAATCTGGATGTGAAAGACAAGGCTTTAGTAATGAAGCTAAATGGTGCTGTAGAAGATATTATTGCCAAAGACTGTACGCTTGTATCAAAATCCGGGTATGATGCTTATCGAAACGTGCTAAAAAAACTGCTGTATTACCTGTCATACAGAGCCATTCATACTTTGTTTTTTCTATTTACATTTTACTACAAGCAGCTAAGGAGGCGAAATCAGTGACCTGATATACGCGCTAAAAACTCACTGAATGTTGCAGCACTCCACTTTGCAAACCTGCCTCGCTGCACTACCAGATCATTGCCCTCGGGTATGTCTGTGAAGTAATAAAAAACACACTGTGGCATAGTATCTGCCCAGCCATTTATCTCCCCAAATCTGAGATTGTTAAACACCAGCGTATCGTGCCACATAGATGCAGTATAATACCCCTGCGAGAATCGTATAAGCCGTTTTACATCGTCTGGGTAAGCAGATTGTCGCAGTAAATGGGCGTTCTGTGGTGTATAGCGAAAATTGATGTTATTGCCGCTGTCCAGCACAGAGCGGTAACCAATCTGAAAGCCGGAATCGGTTTTGGCTACAATATACCAAAGCATGTTATTGAGTGGGGTAGGGGTGCTGAAGTACTGTTTGGTGCTGATACCCGTGTTGTGCAACTGTTTTTTTGCAACGCTGTCAATACTGGTTTTATTGAGAATTCCTATTGCAAGGTATACAGAACTAATTACAATAGCTGTTGAGGCTATAGTAATTCGCTTGTTGCTGGCAACACTCATTACAGCTAGCGCAACAGCAGCAATTGCTGGCCAAATAGAAAACAAAGGATCAGCAACAAACATACTATTGAAGCTCACGCGGTAATGGCTAAATGGCTCAAACCATGCAGTGCCATAAGTATTGAAAGCATCAATGAAAATATGTACAAAGAGCTGTAAGAGCCAAAAAGTTGCCCATCGTTGCCAGGACATATCGTTTTTTCGAAATAGCCTGAAACAGAAGTAGCCTAGTATAGGTGCCGACAAAAACACGAATAACAATGAATGGGTAAAGCCCCTGTGTGCCAATAAATCCTTGGTAAGTGGCAACCAAAAGGAAGCCAAAAAGTCTATGTCCGGAAAACTATTGGCAATAGCACCTATTACAAGCGCTTTTTTGCCTAGTCGTTTGCCAGCTAATACTTCGCCTATACTAGCTCCTAATACTATGTGTGTTAAAGAATCCATATTTATATATGCCTCCCAATAGCAAACCTACAACCATTAGTAAGCCTCTGCAAAGTAACGATAGCCCTTGTTTAAAACCCACATGTGCCAGATTTTCAAGTACATATTATGGACATCTACCTAATATCCCCCGTATTTTCACGCTACTATTACAGCTAATACATAAGTTTCTCTGTCGGATTGTTGTACTTTTACACCTCTAAAAAAAATAAAAAAAGCAATATGCAACTAAAAAGAACACTGTTGGCAGGAATAGCTATTGTAGCTATGGCGTCTTGTGGGCAGGAAGCGGCAAAAAATGAAGAAAAGGTAGCAAGCAGAAAACTACTGGATCCCGCTAATATTGACACGACTGTACATCCTGGCGACAACTTTTTTATGTACGCCAACGGCGCATGGTTGAAAAACAATCCTATCCCAAAATCAAAAACCCGTTGGGGTAGCTTCAATGAGCTCGATGAAAACAACAATGCTATCCTACGCAAGTTGCTGGACTCGGCTGCTGCAGTAAAAAATGCTCCAAAAGGTAGTCCCATGCAAATGGTGGGTGATTTTTACCGCACAGGTATGGATAGCGCTGCTATAGACATGGCAGGTCTCACTCCGCTTAATGGTTTGATGGCTAGGATAGATGGTATCACCGATGCCAACTCCCTGATAGCAGAGGTAACCAAAGAGCACACACAGGGCATAGGACAGTTATTTGGGTTTTATGTATCGCCCGACGACAAGAATGTAAACAAACAAATTTGTCAATTCGGTCAGGGTGGCCTAGGTATGCCAGGTCGTGAGTATTACTTCGATAATGATGTGCGTACCAAAAACATAAGAAATGCGTATCAGCAGTATATAGTGAAAATGCTGCAACTAATGGGCAATGATGCTACTACTGCACAGAAAAATGCAACTGATATTTACAAACTAGAGTTAGCTATGGCAGGTGCTTCTCTTACTCGTGTAGATATGCGCGATCCGTACAAGCTCTACAACAAATTCGACTTGGCTGGCATCAATGCACTTACGCCTGGTATAGAGTGGAAGTCGATGCTGGAGCAGCTCAAGGTTACAGGACAAGACTCTGTAATAGTAGCTACCCCTGCTTTCTTCACCGCAGTAGCCAAACAATTGAAAGCTACACCTATTGAAACTTGGAAGGTATACCTCAAATTCCATTTGGTAAATGATATGTCTTCTTTCCTTAGCCGCTCATTCGATACTACACGTTTCGCATTTTATGGCAAAGTAATGCGCGGACAGCAGGAGCAGGAAGTTCGTTGGAAGCGTGTATTGTCTGTAGTGGATGGTTCCGTAGGCGAATTGCTGGGACAGATGTATGTAGACAAAACCTTTAAACCTGAGGCTAAAAAAAGAATGTTGGAACTGGTAAACAACCTACAGCAAACGTATGCCGAAAGAATACAGAGACTAGACTGGATGAGCAACGAAACCAAACAAAAAGCACTGGTGAAGTTGAATGGCTTTATGAAAAAAATCGGCTATCCTGATACTTGGAAAGATTACAGCGCAATGTCTATTTCGGGCAACGATTACATCGCTAACATTTTGTCAGCATCGCAGTGGGAGTATAATTATAACATCAATAGGCTGGGCAAAGCAGTAGACAAAACAGAGTGGCAAATGACTCCTCCTACAGTTAATGCATATTACAATCCTGCATTTAACGAAATCGTATTCCCTGCTGGTATACTTCAATATCCGTTCTTTGATGAGCAAGCAGATGATGCCGTAAATTATGGTGGTATAGGTGGTGTAATAGGCCATGAGATGACACATGGTTTTGACGATCAGGGTCGCTTGTACAACGCTGATGGAAACCTTGCTAACTGGTGGACTTCGCAAGACTCAGCCAACTTTACTACCAAGGCAAATGTAGTAGTGGACATGTACAACAAAATAGTAGCTATAGACACTACACATGTAAATGGGTTATTGACCGAGGGCGAAAATCTGGCAGACCTTGGTGGACTTAGTATCGCATACGAAGCCTTCAAGAAAACTAAACAAGGAATGGGTAATGAAAAAATTGATGGTTTTACACCCGATCAGCGTTTTTTCCTTAGTTGGGCTCAGGTATGGCGCGCTAGCACCCGCCCTGAAGAAATGGCGCAACGTCTAAAAACAGACCCACACTCACCTAATGAATTCAGGTGTAATGTGCCAGTTAGTAACTTGGAAGCTTGGTATAAAGCATTTGATATTAAACCAACCGACAAAATGTACCGTCCTGAAAACGAGCGTGCTATGGTGTGGTAATACCTAAAAGGCTATAATTAGGTATAAAAAAGAACAAAGCGACTGACTTTTAGAAATAAAATTGTCAGTCGCTTTTATTTTAAAATGTATTGACTATAATTTTATTCATTATTTCACCAACTAAATCCTGTTGTTTTACTGTCTATTATACCGTAAACTGCATTAAAAATGATATTATCATTACGATAAATTGTTTTTTGTGCAAGTTTTCTGTAAATTGTTGCCTGTTTCTATGTAGGCATGCAACAAATTCTTGTGTTAATTTGGTGTGTTTATTAAATAGCAATACTGTAATATGAAAAAACAATTCCTCTTTTTGTTATTTGTCGGCATAATGCTGGGTAACTCAATTCCTGGTCTTGCTCAGTTGGTTGGTACTAACTTTTTCTTGCAAGGTAGGTATCTCGAAATTGGCCAGCTAAACAATGGCTCATTTGGTGCCTGTACTTCAATAGCTGGCTATCACCCACACTCTCCTGGAGCTGCCATAGGATCTGCACTTGCAGAAGTATATGATTATGGCAAGGATGGCTGGACAGTGGGTACCCCTCCATTTATGGGCGACTACACATACCCTGGTAGTCCATTTGAAGGATGGGGATTACAGATAGGTGGTACTCGTACTCATGCCCGTCAGCAGTGCCCTGCAGGTGTCTACCAAAATGGTGGTGTAGGTATAGGTCTAACAGGTGCCAACACTACTTATACCAATGCAGGCGGAAGCGTAAGAGGAATGTGGATAGGCAATGCATCCGGTGGTACAGTACAAATCAGACAAGAAACAAGAGTAGATACTTTGTCATCTGCTGTGGTAGTGACTACAGTTATTCGCAACACTGCTGCGGTAGCTACTGCTCCCATGTATTACATGCGCTCTTGCGACCCTGACAATGACCAAACTTGGCCAGGTGGTGGGTTCTTCACCAACAATACCATTGTACATCAGAACGAAGATGCTCGTCACAGAGTATTGGTATCGTCACGTGGAGCTGGATACCCTGCTGCTGCTTATATGGGCTTAGGTACAAAAGATTGCCGTGCTCGTTGTTGCATTTATAATGCATGGCCGTTAGCCGCTACTGTTGATTTTGCTACTGTTTGGAACAGTACATACACTACTGCTACTTACGGCTTAGGTCAAACAAGTAATGGTGACATAGCCATCGCTCTTACTTACAACCTCGGTAGCATACCTGCAGGCGACAGTACTATATTGTCTTATGCCTACATATTTGATGGTAACTTAGGTTTAGATAGTGCTTTCCCCGACCCTCAAATAGTAGTAAACGGTGTGCCTAAAGTGTCTTTTGCTTCACCTACACCAAATTTTGACACCTTCGATGTGTGCTTATATCCTGGTATGACGTCTCTGCCAGTAAGCATACTGAATGCAGTAGATAAAAACTGGAGTTGGAGTAAATGGACTTGGTCTCCAGGTCTTGGTCTTGCAAGTACTACTGGTGTTAACAATACCATCAGCACTACAGCTTTGCCTCCTTACATCACTTATACCATCACGGGTACAGATAGTGCCACGGGTATGTTCTCGTGCCACAATAAAACATTCTATTTAACCATACTCACTTGTAACGGTGCGATAGTTAACAGCCCTTGCGTGGGTGATACCTTGTGGTTTAATGCTCCCGGCGACAGTACTGGTGCTACTTATCAGTGGTATGGTCCTGCACCATCTACTACTGTATTCTCTACTACACAGCGCACATTCCGTTATCCAGCTACTCCAGCTATGAATGGTGTGTACTCAGTAATTAAAACAGTAGCCGGTGTGCCAGATACCTCTATTACTACTGCCTTTATTAGGCACAAACCTACAGTTACAGCGTCTAGTAACTCACCTTTGTGTATAGGTGCTGCCAATACACTATTGCTAACAGCTACTGTAGACTCGCCGGTAGCAACATATAATTGGAGTGCAGCTCCACCATCGTTTACCTCTACATTATCTAATCCCACTATACCAGGCTTCTCAGTATCAGATACCGGTGTATATACGGTAATAGCTACAACAGGTTATGGCTGTAAAGACACTGCTAGCATTCGTGTATCGCTGATACCACCACCACCGCCACCAGTTATAGTAGCCCAACGTTCTTATTGCCAGGTTGCTACTATCGTACCAGTTAATTGCGTAGGTATGGCGCCAGGTGGAACAGA
>CAZRPA010000066.1:0-20284 GCA_964601855.1 uncultured Flavipsychrobacter sp.
ATAGTATTGATAATCAATGAGTTAAGCGTCAAAACCCATGAAAACACCGGCAAATAACCGGCAAAACAAGAAATAAACAACAAACACAATATGAACCCTATAGACCAGATATTTAATTCTCATTCGTTTGGCGTAGATTATATCTACGGCAGGCACGGTAGCCGGTTTCCGACCGGCGAATTAAAAGAGTTAATCTTCATAACCACGATAACCCGCACTTACCAAAATGTACCCAACCAACCAGCAATTGCATGCAAACCTTTTAGTAGCCATAGCTTTTTCAGCGACGGCTACCGCAAAAGTGAATAGCATTGATAATCAACGACTTAAGTACCAAAACATAGGAAAACACCGGTAAATAACCGGAAATACCGGAAATTAACAATAAACCCAATATGACAACAAAACCACAGCACCCATACAGCCCACATCCTGTAAATCTTAAAATCCTGTAAATCCTGATTCAGACAAAAATACCCACAACCTGCAAAAGTGAATACCATTGATAATCAACGAGTTAACCCCAAAAACGCATGAAAAAACCGGCAAAAACCGGCAAAAAAAAATCCCTGCTTGCAAGTAGCAAACAGGGACGAACAATATAAAATAAAACTAAATTAGGCAGCAGATATCTCATCAAACCCCACCATACGGTTCTGGTCAGTATCCCACACCTTCAGCTTCAGGCAAGCCGAAATGTCAGATGGCTTCAGCGAAGTAACCTTTGCATTTTGCAGCTCAGGTATAGCGGCCATAGCCTCAGGCAACCTGTAAAAAGGTATTTTAGAATTGAGATGATGAATATGATGAAAACCAATATTAGCAGTAACCCACTGCATAAAAGGATTCAGATCCATAAAACTTGACGATTCCAATGCAGCATCAGTATAAGTCCAGTCAGCATTTTTCTTGAAAGTCACACCAGGGAAATTATGCTGAGCATAAAATAAATAAGCACCTAGCATGTGCGACAAAAAGAAAGGCAAAAAGAAAGTAAGAAACCACGTTAACCAACCAAACTGAATGAACAAAAACGCAGCAATAGACACATGCAGTATGATTACAGCTATTGAGTCCCAGTGGCGGCGAGGATTACTCACAAACGACTGTATGCACATACCGTACATAAACGTAGTAAAATATGCAAAAAACATATTGACAGGATGGCGCACCGCCAAATACTCAAAACGCTCTTTTTTGCTAGCCTCCATAAACCGCTGGCGGGTCATGATAGGGAACGAACCAATGCTGGCACTAAACAATTTGGCATTGTTGTTGTGGTGGTGATCATGCGAACGTTTCCATATGTTAGGAGGCGTTATCATATACACCCCAAAAATGGTAAACAAAGCATTAGCTATATGCGAGCCACGCAAAATGGTATGGTGCTGAAAATCATGAAAAATGATAAACGTCCTAGACAATAGTAGTGCCGCACCCACACTACACAAGACTCGAAGACCTAATGCTTCAAAATACATAGTTCCGGCTATGGTGCCGATGAGCAGCAGAAAAGTAGTAATAGTATAATACCAGCTTTTCCACCGTATTTCCTTTGCAAAAGGTTTAGTTGCAAGAATAAGTTCTTTACCTGTAAGCATGCACAAATTTAAGTAACAATCAGAAATAAAAATAACACAAAGCCAAACAAACCAGTTAAATAAACAGGGGCTATCTTTAAATGTTTACGTAAATGTAGGCAGCTATCTGCACTACAATACCTATAATATAACCAAGCCACACATCACCCCGTTGATGAGCACCTAATATGAGTCTGGAAGTACCTATCAAACCAGAAACCACAAGTGCAATGAACAAAGGTAAAATCATATTCGCAGAACCAGTTATCAAAAGTACGAAGAGAATGCCCAACATACCACCAGCAGCAGAAGTATGCATACTCACTCTTGTGAAAATATTAACAATAAACACCACAATAATGCCCCAAAAGTTACCCAAAAGCAGCACTTTCAGCACTTGTGGCACCGCACCTGCCATATTATTGAACACATGGCTGATCCAAAAATAAAAAATCATGGTGGCCATCAGCGGTATAGTGCGCTCGCGGGCAGTAGGCATTTTGTAGCTGCTTATAAACCCCAGTGGCTTCATAAGCAGTATACTGAACAGCGGAAACAACACAGTAGAAACCCCTATACTTACAAACGCCAACCCCAACTGCTTGGCCGACATACCTGCAAAACCAGCAGGTGAAATCTGAAATATAAGCATAGCCATCACCACAGGCATAAACACCGGATGAAAGACAAAAGAAACCACATGCGCCATACCCCTCAAGGCAGGCGACTTTTGCGGCAAAGCTGACTGAGACTGAAAATTATGTTCTGTACCCGATTCTCCCATTATTTATTTTATAATATCACTACAACATAGCCTTTACAAGTAGCCATTAATCAAGTATTGGCGACAACCAACGGCCTATTTCTTCTACACTCATACCCTTGCGGTGAGCATAGTTGTGTAGCTGATCTTCAGATATTTTGTTGATACCAAAGTACTGACTTTCCGGATGACTAAAATACCAGCCACACACCGATGCAGAAGGGTACATAGCCAGCGACTCAGTAAGAATAATACCCGCATTCTCATGCGCATTCAGCAGGTCAAACAGCTTGTATTTTTCAGTATGATCCGGGCATGCAGGATACCCTGGTGCAGGGCGAATACCTCTATATTTTTCCTTTACTAAGTCAGCAATAGGTATTTGCTCATTTTGTTCATAACCCCAATATTCTGTGCGGGTACGCTTGTGTAGCACCTCTGCAAATGCCTCTGCAAACCTATCAGCAAGGGCTTGTAGCATTATTTTGTTATAGTCGTCATGGTCCTCAGCAAAGCGCTGCAAATGAGGCTCTATGCCATGTATACTCACCGCAAAAGCACCCATATAGTCCTTTACACCCTTCACATGATGAGTGTCATAGTTGGGCTTCACAAAGTCAGCCAGCGAGAAGTTAGGTTGGTTAGCTGCTTTTTTAATCTGTTGTCTCAGCATTTCCAGAGTGGTCAGTTCCCCACCCTGCTCATTTTTGATGATAATAGTATCAGGTGCCACCTTATCAGCCTCCCAAAAACCTATCACACCCTTAGCTGTCAGCCACTTTTCGTTCACCACTTTGTCCAGCAGTGCATTGGCATCATTATACAGCTTAGTAGCTTCAGTGCCTATAGTAGGATCTTGCAATATTTCAGGAAACTTCCCCTTCATTTCCCACGAAATAAAGAATGGTCCCCAGTCTATGTAGTTGCGAATTTCGCTCAGGTCATACTCAGGAAACACCGTAACACCCATTTTTTCAGGCTTTGGAGGCGTATAATGCTCCCAATCGATATTCATGCCATTAGCCTGTGCCTGAGCCAGTGTTATGTAGTTTTTGGCAGTACGTTTACTCTCAAAGTCCTCACGAAGTTTATTATACTCTTCGTTTATAGTACTCAAAAACTGTACTTTAAGCTCTTTATTCAGCAGATTTCCAGCTACCGTTACACTGCGGCTGGCATCTAGCACATGCACTATACCCTCGTCATACTGCGGAGCGATCTTCACGGCAGTGTGCATACGGCTAGTAGTAGCTCCACCTATCATTAAGGGCTGTTTCATGCCCCTACGTTTCATCTCTTTTGCCACATGTACCATCTCATCCAGCGATGGAGTGATGAGGCCGCTAAGCCCTATAATGTCCACTTTTTCGCGCTGTGCAGCATCCAGTATTTTTTCGGCAGGCACCATCACACCTAGGTCTATCACCTCATACCCATTGCACCCTAGCACTACGCCTACTATGTTCTTACCTATATCATGCACATCGCCCTTCACAGTAGCCATCAGTATTTTGGCGGCACCAGCAGTTTCTTCGTTTACGGTACCAGCTTCCAGATGTGCCAAACGGCGTTGTTCTTTTTCAGCTTCTATGAATGGGAATAGATATGCCACACTTTTTTTCATTACCCTGGCACTCTTTACCACCTGTGGCAAAAACATCTTTCCACTACCAAAAAGATCTCCTACTACATTCATGCCATCCATAAGAGGCCCTTCTATTACATCCAAAGGTTTTGGGTATTGTACTCTGGCCTCTTCTGTATCAGCATCTATAAAATCCGTGATACCGTTTACCAATGCATGTTTCAGCCGCTCATGTACAGGTGTGGCGCGCCATGCATCATCTTTTTTCACTTCTTTGCCTTTGGCTTTCACCGTTTCAGCAAATGTGATGAGTTTCTCAGTTCCTTCCTGATTCCTATTGAGTACTACGTCTTCACATAGCTCTCTGAGAGCAGGGTCAATCTCATCATATACTACTAGTGCACCAGCATTCACAATACCCATATCCATACCAGCCCTTATGGCATGATACAAAAACACACTGTGCATAGCCTCGCGCACCACATCATTTCCCCTGAAAGAAAAAGAGATATTACTTACACCACCGCTCACTCTAGTAAGTGGCATTTTTTGCTTTATGATGCGTGTAGCCTCTATAAAATCAACACCGTAGTTATTGTGCTCCTCTATACCAGTTGCTATCGCAAAAATATTAGGGTCGAAAATGATGTCTGAAGGATGGAAGCCAACCTCTTTGGTGAGGATATTGTATGCACGCTCGCAAATATCTACTCTCCGCTGTAGCGTATCTGCCTGGCCATCTTCATCAAAAGCCATAACTATTACAGATGCACCATAACTGAGACATATCTCGGCCTGCTCTATAAACTTGTCTATACCCTCTTTCATAGATATAGAGTTGACAATACACTTGCCTTGTATGCACTTTAAGCCAGCCTCAATAATTGCAAATTTTGAGGAATCGAGCATTATTGGTATTCTGGCTATATCTGGTTCAGCTTGTAATAGATTTACAAAAGTGTGCATTGCTACTACACCATCTAGCAAGGCATCGTCCATGTTTATATCCAGAATCTGGGCTCCGCTTTCTACTTGCTGTCGGGCTACAGACAATGCTTCTTCATAATTACCTTCTCTAATGAGACGAGCGAATTTTTTAGAACCAGTTACATTGGTACGTTCGCCTACATTGATAAAATTAGTTTCGGGGCGGACAACTAGTGGCTCTAAACCACTAAGTCGTAAAAATGGTCTTATTTCAGACATTCTATTATATTAATTAAACGCAGCAAAGGTAGTTTATTAGACCTATAATATACAGTGATAATTGGGAAGAGTATATAACAGCTTTTTTAAAAAGGAACGAAATAAACGACTACACATAACACGGCTCCTACAACCGTATATAGTTTATTGTCAATGACATACAATCTGTGGTATATTGTGAACATACAATTATGAATATACTGGTGTAATGTGTACAGAGTTCAAAAAATATTGCTTACTTTGCCACAGAAATTTTAGACTCTTACTGTTTACCCCCATTTGTTTAAATTCAATTTTAGATTGCGATGAACTTATTTATAGGAAATCTGAATCCCATTACAAAAGCGGAAGGTCTTAGAATACTCTTTTCAGAATTTGGAGAAGTTGTATCATCTAAGGTAATATTTGACAACATGACCGGCACCTCTAAAGGTTTTGGGTTTGTGGAAATGGGAGATAAGAATCAGGCATTTGATGCTATTGACAATTTAGACATGAGTTACTTTGAAGGCAATATTATTTCTGTAAAAGAGGCCAAACAAAACAGTACCAAACCTGGAGGCGGTGGCAATGCACCAAGACCATCTTACAACAAACCACGTACACCAAGACCGGGTGGCTACGGTGGCGGATATAGTGGTGGTGGTGAGCGCAACTACAACAAACTATAATCAAAAAAAGTACTACTTGAGCAATATGGTTTTAAGCGAGTAAGATCGTTTTAACTTCAATTGCTTTAAGCGATCTGATTATTGTAATATCTGGAACGACTTTTTCATTATTAAGTGGAATAAGTAGACACTAGTGATATAAATAAAAAAAAAACAACCTATTGTGGGTTGTTTTTTTTATTTAGCCATTTGGATACTATAATGACAATGCCCTACAGTATGTAACATGAATGATTTCTATATGTTTGGAGTGCTATCTTTGACTAACTTTTCCGCTTTTTTGCGTTTTTGACGTTTCACAATAAGTGTTATTCCTTTGTAAGTAAGCTCTATAGCTTTCCATTTCAGGTAGCCACCTATCATCTCTTTTGCAGCACTTTTTAGCACAGTGCCACCCTTCTGAAGAATAGGGTTGCTAGCTAAAGACGAATTGTTACCCGTGTCAGATTTGCTCAGGATTTTGTCTTTAACTAAATCGACTACCATACCAACAATAGGACCAGACAGAGAAAACAGACTACCCATACCAGACGCCCCGGCAAGATCGTTGTTGGAAGACGTTGTAGACTTAGGGTTAGTGATATTATTCATTATCCCTTCTACAGAGAATATATCCTCCTGCTCCAGTTGCTTACGCTCTTTGATAAGACGACGTTTTTCACGCCCCAACTCTTCAAGATTGCGTATGTTTTTCGAATACATTTTCATATCAGCATACTATTTAAAGTTGGGGGTATTATCTTCTCCCTCTACATCAACATCGTCTGTAAGCACATCTACAATAGAATTGGCGAAGAATCTTACAATTGGTTTACGTAGCAAAACTACCAGAATGAGTAACAAACAGTAAACACCAGTGGTGAGGAAGTAAGAAGCAGCCCGTGACAAACCAGCTTCAAAAAAGACCTCAGATAGTCCGAAACCTACAAATAATATGATGCAGCTAACCATGAATAAGGCTATCAGTGCAAACATGAAGTAACTCATTAGCCCAGAAGTCTTACCGATGAGGTTGATCTTGAAAAGACTAATGTTTACCTCTATGTACTTAACTATTTTTTCTTTGATATCACTGAATATGCCAGCCATGGATAGATGATTAAGTATGGTAAATTTCCTCTTCTAGATCTGCTGCATTTTTGGCAAACTTGTCTTTAAGGTTGTTGATGCCTTTTTTCAGTTTTTCCATATCATCCTGACGTTTGTCTTTGTCAGTTGCCAGTAAATATCCTACTGCTACGCCTACCGCAGCGCCAGCCAGTAAAGTTGCAATCGTGTTAGTCAGCTTTGCCATAAAAGTAAAATTTATTGTTATTAGTGCAAAGGTACGTCATAAAGAGGCTGCTGGAGATAATATATGTGGGCAAAAATGAATTTTAAGGTTTTGTTACCATTGCTTTTATTTCACATAATATTTATTGTTGGTGATGTATTGTTCTACCTTATCGGGCACTAAGTACTTTATTGATTTTTTCTCTTTTATCTGCTTGCGTATGTGGGTGGAAGAAATTTGCAGAAGGGGCGCATCTAGTAAGGTTATCTTAGCTCCGTGCGTATCAACAATATCAAAACCGGGTCTGTTGTACACGATAAATGAATAGCGAAGTAATAGCTGTTCAAAGTTTTTCCATCTGTGAATATTCTGGAAACTATCTGCCCCCATTATTACTGAAAACTGCTCTAAAGGGAATTTTTCTGTGAGATAAGTGAGTGTATCGATAGTATAAGATGGCTTAGGCAATGAAAATTCCACATTACTCCCTCTAAACTTAGGATTGTCTTCGATAGCAAGGTTGACTAGGTGCAAGCGGTCATACTCATTGAGCAAAGAATGTGAGTCTTTGAGTGGATTGTGAGGTGATACCACAAACCATACTTTGTCAACATCAGTGTTATTCACAACATGATTTGCCACTATTAAATGCCCCACATGTATGGGGTTGAAGCTGCCAAAGTATAATCCGATATGCATGCTACAAAGCTAAGAAAATACAAACTGAGTACTAAAAAAAATAGCGGGAAATTGCTTTCACCGCTATTACATTTATATAAAACTATTAGCCACTCGATTGTAGAATCAAAACAACCCAAATTATTGAGTTATTATCTTCTTCCGGGCATCATGCCGGGCATACCCATTCCCATACCTCCACCTTTCATTTTATTCATCATGCCCATCATTTGCTTCATTTGCTCGAACTGCTTCATAAAGGCATTTACATCGTTTACATCTTTGCCAGAGCCTTTTGCTATGCGTTTTCTGCGGCTACCATCAATAACCTCAGGGTTTTTACGCTCATATGGGGTCATTGAATTGATCATAGCTTCAATCCCTTTAAAGGCATCATCTGAAATATCAATTTCTTTAATAGCCTTGCCTACACCTGGTATCATAGCCAACAGATCTTTGATGTTACCCATCTTTTTAATCTGGTTGAGCTGTTCTTTAAAGTCATCAAAATCAAACTTATTGGCACGAATTTTCTTTTCTAGTTTTTTTGCCTGCACCTCGTCAAATTGTGCCTGTGCACGCTCTACGAGGGTAGTGATATCGCCCATGCCTAGTATACGCTGAGCCATACGCTCTGGATAGAAGACATCGAGTGCTTCCATCTTTTCGCCCATACTTACAAACTTGATGGGCTTGTCTACCGTATACTTGATGGTGATAGCAGCACCACCGCGAGTGTCACCATCGAGCTTGGTAAGCACTACACCTGTAAAATCGAGACGTTCGTTGAAAGCTTTAGCAGTATTAACGGCATCCTGACCAGTCATGGAATCTACCACAAAAAGGATTTCGTGAGGGCTGACAGCAGCCTTTATGTTGGCTACCTCTTTCATCATAACCTCATCAATAGCCAAACGACCGGCAGTATCTATTATTACGATGCCATGGTTGTTTTGCTTGGCGTATGCTATTGCATTGAGTGCAATGGAAACAGCATCTTTGTTATCAGCCTCTATGTGTACTGGTACTTTTATTTGCTCGCCCAGTACTCGTAGCTGCTCCATGGCCGCAGGGCGATAAATATCGGCAGCAACCAGTAGTGGATTTTTGCCTTTTTTAGATTTGAGAAAGTTAGCCAGTTTACCAGAAAAAGTTGTTTTACCTGAACCTTGCAAACCTGCTATCAGTATTACTGTAGGTTTGCCAGAAAGGTTGAGTTCTTCTTCTTTGCCACCCATCAAGGCAGCCAACTCGTCTTTCACAATTTTCACCATCAGTTGCCCAGGGCTAACCGATGTTATAACCTTCTCCCCTACTGCTTTTTCTTTTACTTTGTCTGTAAACTCTTTAGCAATTTTGTAATTCACATCTGCATCTACCAGTGCCCGACGAATTTCTTTGACTGTAGTAGCAATGTTAATTTCATTAATACGGCCTTCGCCCTTCAGTTGTTTGAACGCGGAGTCGAGCCGCTCACTAAGATTCTCGAACATATCTTTGTATTATAAAAGTATAAAGTAGTTATTTTTGATAACAAAGCCAATTGGTACTGAACACAGTTCCTGAATGGGAGTGCGAAGTTAATGCAAAAACAAGTATAAAAAAGTAGATTGATGTAGGCCAAAACTACCCTATGCTATTGTAGCCAACTGCACTGATGCAACTAATAATACTTGGTTTTCTATTTTTAACGCCAAAGGTTATCTTTGCCACTGTAAGGGTATATTTTGAAGTAAATAGCGTTACTATAAAAGATGCTCGTGATGATTAAATAACCGAATTTTACAGTAATTATAATATCAATTGCTTATGCCAGTAACTGCCACCGCTTCTAAGTCTGCACGGTTGTCTTTCGATGAGTTTAAACAAGAGGCACTTGCCGATTATCACCTTGTGGTAGCCAGCCGTGAAGCCAGCCTGATAGGAAGGCGAGAGGTACTGACCGGCAAGGCCAAATTTGGGATATTTGGTGATGGTAAAGAGCTAGCGCAAATAGCACTTGCCAAATGTTTCAAACCAGGAGATATACGTAGCGGCTACTACCGCGACCAGACACTGATGTTTGCTACTGGCATGAGTGATATACAACGTTTTTTTGCGCAGCTATATGCCGACCCAAGCATAGAGAACGAACCATCTACAGCTGGGCGTATGATGAACGGGCACTACGGCACCCGGTGGCTGGATGAAAAAGGTGACTGGCGTGACCTGATGGCAGAACCACAGTCGAGCAGCGACATATCGCCTACTGCAGGGCAAATGGTGCGTGCGCTGGGACTGGCATACGCCTCTAAAATGTATAGGCATACTGAATGTCTTCAATCAGGCTTTGAAAATTTCACCAATAAGGGCAATGAAGTAGTTTTTTGTACGATAGGAGATGCATCAACATCAGAAGGTCTATTTTGGGAGAGTGTGAATGCTGCAGGTGTGTTGCAGGTGCCAATGGCCATATTTATATGGGATGATGGTTATGGTATATCTGTACCAAGGGCCTACCAAACGACCAAAAACTCGATTTCGGAAGCGCTAGCAGGTATGCAGTGGGACGATAAAAAAGGCGGTATCAACATATACACCGCCAAGGGTTGGGACTATGCAGGACTGGTGCAAACAATACAGCAAGGTGTGGCTAGAGTACGTGAAACACATGTACCTGCCATATTCCACATACAGGAAGTAACACAACCACAAGGGCACTCAACATCAGGATCGCATGAGCGATACAAAAGCAAGGAAAGGCTAGAGTGGGAAAAAGAATGGGACTGTGTAACCCGTATGAAGCAGTTTCTGCTGGAAAACAAAATTGCAACCGAAGAAGAAATAACAACTGTAGAGGATCTGGCAAAAGAAGAAGCCCGAGCATCGAAACAACGTGCGTGGGACAACTTTATATCGCCGATAAAAGCACAAGTGACACAGGCTGTGACACTGAGCAACCAAGCGATGTATGAAGCTGGCAACAATGCTCAAACTGTAGCAGGAATAGTGCAAGAACTAGGAGCCATAAGAGAGCCAATACGCAAAGATGTGCTGCAAGCAGTGAGCAAAATACTGGCACTATGCAACACAAATAGTGAAGGCACACGTGCCCTACGCAACTTTCATGACCACATACTGGCTGACAACAAGGAGAAATTTTCATCGCACCTGCACTCACAGAGCAGACATAGCGCCATGAAGGTGACGGAAATACCAGCCGACTATGATGGTGATGCACCTATGCTAAATGGCTATGAAGTGCTGAACAAGTTTTTTGACCATACACTTGCTACCAACCCTGCTGTGCTTGCCTTTGGTGAAGACCTAGGTAAGATAGGAGATGTGAATCAGGGATTTGCAGGACTGCAAGAAAAGTATGGGGTGCTGAGGGTAACAGACACTGGAATAAGAGAGGCTACGATAATAGGTCAGGGAATAGGTATGGCTATGCGTGGACTACGCCCGATAGCCGAAATACAATACTTAGACTATCTGTTATACGGACTACAGCCACTAAGCGATGATGTAGCCACACTACAATATCGCACACGTGGAGGGCAAAAATGCCCACTTATAGTGCGTACCCGTGGGCATAGACTGGAAGGTATATGGCACAGCGGATCGCCGATGGGCATGATAATAAATGCTATAAGAGGTATGTACCTGTGTGTGCCCCGCAACATGGTGCAAGCTGCAGGTATGTATAATACGCTTCTGCGTAGTGATGAACCAGGGATAGTAGTAGAATGCCTGAATGGCTACCGCCTGAAAGAAAAAGTACCTGTTAATCTTACAGAATACAGTGTGCCGTTTGGGATACCAGAGGTGGTACGCGAAGGTGATGATATAACGATAGTGTCGTACGGATCTACCCTGCGCATAATAGAAGATGCTATTACAACTTACCTAGCACCAAAAGGCATAAGCTGTGAGGTAATAGATGTGCGCACATTGCTGCCATTTGACATTAACCATATGATAGTGGCATCGCTGAAGAAAACTAACAGAATCATATTTATAGACGAAGATGTGCCAGGTGGAGCATCTGCCTACATGTTTCAGCAGGTGATGGAAAAACAAGGTGGGTTCAGGTGGCTTGATGTAGCACCGAGGACTATAACAGCACAAGCACACCGCCCAGCCTATGCTACTGATGGAGACTACTTCTCTAAACCTAATGCAGAAAACATAGCGGCAGCTATAGAAGATATGATGCGCGAATAATGGCGACCAAAATCGACATAACGTCGTTTCTGGAACTGGCAGCAATACACCCCATACTGGATGTGCGTAGCCCCAGTGAGTATAACCATGCACACCTACCGGGGGCGCACAGCATGCCCTTGTTTACGGATGAGGAAAGAAAAGTGGTGGGCACCGCCTATAAACAGCAAAGCCGACAGGAAGCCATAAAAATAGGACTCGACTACTTTGGCCCGAAAATGCGCCGAATGGTAGAGGAAGCTGAAGAGATAATAAGAATACATAACACCAACAAAAAACAAACTAGTAACACCCTGCTAGTGCACTGCTGGCGAGGTGGCATGCGCAGTGCTGGAGTAGCATGGCTGCTAGACCTATATGGCTACAAAGTGTACACACTTGCAGGTGGCTACAAAGCGTACAGACAGTGGGTGCTGCAGCAGTTTTTGCATCCATATACATTCAGGGTGCTGGGAGGATACACAGGCTCTGGCAAAACCTACCTGCTGCAACAACTGATGCTGAGAAGACAAACAGTGATAGACCTAGAAGGAATAGCACACCACAAAGGATCGGCATTTGGGGCACTGGGCAATTCGCCTCAGCCATCGCAAGAGCAGTTTGAAAACAATCTGGCTGCTGTTTTGGTTGCTGCTGGCACTAATCACCAAGACACAACAATATGGGTAGAAGATGAGAGCCGAAGGATAGGTAATGTGAACCTACCTGAAGCACTATGGAATAAGATGCGACTGGCACCAGTATATTTTCTGGATATTCCGTTTGAGGAAAGATTAGAATTTCTGGTAAAGGAGTACGGTAAATTTAAAAAAGAAGATCTGGCAACCAACATCATGCGCATACGCAAACGACTGGGCGGGCTAGATACCAAAAATGCAATAGGCTACCTGATAGAAGATAACTTCAGCGCCTGTTTCGGGATACTGCTACGCTACTATGACAAAGTGTATAAAAATGGGCTCTACAACCGGGAAGACGCAGAAAGCCTGATAACTACCCTACCCTGTACTGCGGTAGATGCTGTTGCAAATAGCAGAATGCTACTGAAAACCACTGGCACTATTATAGAATAAGTGGCAAGTAAGATAATACAAGACCTAAAACAACCTAATGTTATGAGCACAGAAATAAGACTAACCCAATATTCGCGTGGTGCGGGATGTGGCTGCAAAATAGCACCTGTGGTATTGCAACAAATACTAACTACTACTATACCAGAACAACATACGGCACAACTGCTAGTGGGCAATGCTACTGCAGATGATGCTGCTGTGTATGATATGGGAAATGGGAAAGCCCTGATAGCTACCACAGATTTTTTTATGCCAATTGTAGATGATGCGTTCGATTTTGGGCGAATAGCTGCTGCAAATGCCATAAGCGATGTATATGCAATGGGTGGCACACCTGTGCTGGCACTAGCTATACTAGGCTGGCCAGTAGACACCCTACCTGTGGCACTGGCGCAAAGAGCACTAGAAGGAGCAAGGGCTGTATGTGCAGTTGCGGGCATACCACTGGCGGGTGGGCATAGCATAGATGCTACAGAGCCGATACTGGGTCTGTCTGTGAATGGATTTTGCGATGTAGCAAACCTAAAACGCAACAATACCGCACAAGAGGGTGACCTGCTACTGCTGACTAAACCAATAGGCACGGGCATACTGGCAACTGCTATGAAGCGTGACCAACTGCTGCCCGAGCACTACCAAGCACTGATAGCACAACTGACCACACTGAACAACATAGGTGCGCAACTAGGGCAACTACCGGGCGTAACAGCTATGACAGATGTGACAGGCTTTGGGCTGGCAGGACACCTGATAGAGATGGCTGAGGGAAGTGAACTATCGGCAGAGCTGTACTATAACCGTATACCTGTGCTGGAAGGCACCAAAACATACCTAGCTCAGCGCATAGTGCCCGATGCCACCTACCGCAACTGGAATGGATATAATGCCAAAATAAACTTTGGTAGCGGAGTAGATGTAATGGAGGCCTTTAGCCTACTGCCAGATCCACAAACCAATGGCGGACTGCTGATAGCCGTGCAACCAGATGCACTGACCGCAATAGTGGAGCTATTGACAACACACGGCTACGGTGTACACACTGCACCTATAGGCAGAATGATAGCAAAAGCAGAAAAAACACTGATAGTGAATAGCTAGCAACAGATAGCACCGTATAGCAATTCATTTGCCATCATATCAAACTTCAGGAAAAAAGAATCAACAATTAGTTGATCTCTAAAGGTATGTGCATGACTTTGTTTATGTATTTCACTATGTCATTGCGCTCAGATGCTACTTCGCTGGCAATGGCTGTAGCGGTGCGTGTAGCATCTACAGCAGCATAGGTGAAGCCACGCTTTTTGCCTGCGGTAATCCAAGTAAGTGTGGTGGCTGTCCATGTAGGGCCTGATTTCCACGATTTGTTCTCGGATTTCGTAAGTGAAGACTGAACGAATTCGAAACCATCTTGACAAGTAAGCGTTGCCTTATAATCTTTGTTGTTGCCAGGGCATTTTACCTCGCCACGATAATGGCACACCTGATTTTTGTAACTTTTCGTACGGTCTTCTTCATGCATCGCCATTAGCTTTTTAGCAGCCGTATTAAAATTGCGCAACCTTTCTTCATAGTTGTTTCCCCCATTGTTTTCGGGATTCATGTACCAGTAAAACTCACGCTTGATATCTGCGGCAACAACATCTCTGTAAGTGATAAAGCTGGCAGGAGTATTGCTACATTTTGTGCCTTGTTTTACAAAGGTGGTTTTAGGTTGTATTCTGGGTTCGATATCTCTTTCAATACCTCCACCTACCCTACCTTCACCAGGCTGAGCCCAAACATTGAGAGACATTACTGAGAATATAGTAACTATTGAAAGTCTTAACCCTAAAACTAAAGCCTTGTGCATACTTGTATATTATTAGCTATTGAAGTACAAAATAGTAATAAATACCAGTATTGCAAACAACCTGCAGCAGTAACTGAAAAAACACAACCTACACAGTTTGTAACATTTAAAATAACAAAGCAGTTTCCCGATTGAGAAACTGCTCTATTATAAATTAAGGGTAGAATGACGGTACTACCGGTAAAACCATTTTTTCATAGTGAAGGGTTTTACATCCTCTCTTAATTATTCAATACAAGTTTTTGGGTAGAAGAAGCATTATTGCTTCCTGTAACTTTTACGATATAAGTACCAGCGCTGAGGTGAGCAGTGCCTATGGTGATGTGTGATGATTGTGCTGTAGTTTGGTACACAACTTTACCTACTGCATCTAATAACGTTACACTACTGCCAGTAACAATGCCTGCAATATTTACAACTTGGTTGGCAGGATTGGGGTAAATGCTAACGGTTGATTTTGGTGTGGCAACTGTGTTGTTAACAGCAGTAGAAGGTGGATTTATCTTACGAACAGCGTGACTGCCCTGAACAGTGATGTAGAAATTGCCCATGGCATCGAAGTTGACACCCGTAGGCTGATTGAGCTGAGCAGCAGTGGCAGGACCACCATCGCCCGTATAACCCGAACCTGCAGCATTGTCGCCAGCAATAGTAGTGATAATGCCAGTGGTGCTAATGCGGCGCACCACATGATTGCTAAGGTCGCTGAAGAATATATTACCAACACTATCTTTAGTGATAAATGCTGGTCTTCTTAGCTTTGCTGCTGTAGCTGCGCCACCATCGCCACTGTAACCAGCAGTATCATTGCCCGCTATTGTTTGTATCATACCAGAGGTAGACACTTCGCGTACCCTGTTGTTGTTAAGGTCGGCAACCAGTACATTGCCTGAGGCATCTACATGTATACCGTTGGGAGAATTGAACTCTGCCGCAGTAGCTGGGCCGCCATCGCCAGAGAAGCCAGCTGTAGAACCTGCTATAGTAGATATAATACCTGCAGTGGTAACTTTTCTGATTTTATTATTGCCATAGTCGCATATGTATATGTTACCGGCTGCATCTACACCTACATCAGTAGGATTGTTGATTTGTGCCGCAGTGGCAGCAGCACCATCGCCAGCAAAACCATTGGTAGTGCCAGCTACTGTAGAGATAATACCAGCTGGTGTAACCTTGCGAATACGACCATTGCCAAAATCGGCAATGAACAGATTGCCAGCGGCATCAACCTTCACACTAAGCGGTGCACTAATAGTGGCTGCGGTGGCTGCTCCGCCATCGCCTGTGTTGCCAGCGGTACCTGTACCTACTATGGTACTAATTATACCATCTGTACCCACTTTTCTGATAACATTATTGTTTTTGTCTGCTATATACAGATTACCGGCGGCATCGGCGCACGAACTACCAGGACTAGATAATTTCGCTGACGTTGCAGCAGCACCATCGCCAGTGTAACCCGAAGAACCGTTGCCAGCATAGGTAGTGATAGTTTGTGCATTGACACTTACTGCAGAGAACATGCCAATGATGCAAATGGCAAAACTTGCGGACTTGATAGTGTAGATTTTCTTTTTCATTTTTAGGATGTTTTTTGTGGTGTAAAACTGTTGAAGTTTCGGGCTGCAATCCAATCCGTTTTACGAAAGCACTGTTTGGGTTTACGAACAACCGATATCAGCAAAGGACGAACCTAAATGATAGTGCTCACAAATAGCCACCTAGTCCCAAACTGACCACTTAGATTATTCATTCTTTCTGTTATGCTGTATGTCTTGGGGCTATTGTTTTTCGGCATTTCAACAATAATTAGTAATTTTAGTGTTTAAATTTATACTACATATGAGCAAACAGAGTTTATTAGCTACAGCACTACTTATAAGTGCATCATTATCATTTACGGCATGCTCAGATGCACCTAAGGGCGACAGCGCAGCGGTAACAGAGGAACAAACAGCTGCGGCGGCAACAGGGCAATCAATGATGGTAGATACTACTACCTCACTAGTGAAATTTACAGGTTATGGTGTGGGCAAAAATCACCCCGGCAATTTCAAGCTATCATCGGGCATGGTAGCTGTGACAGGCAACCAAGTAACTGGAGGTGAGTTTGTGATAAACATCAACTCTATGACGATGGATGAAAAGGGTGAAATGTTTGAGACAAAATTGAAGCCACACTTGCTGAGTGGTGACTTTTTTGATGCTGCAAAATTTGGGACTGCTAAGTTTGTGATCACCAAAGTGGAGCCATATGTGGCGGATGGTAAAGACACATCGGTAGTGGCTGGTGCCAATGCAAGCATAAGTGGTAACCTGACGCTGAAAAACGAGACAAAAAATGTAACCTTCCCTGCAAAAGTTGAGGTAACTGAAAGTTCAGTGAGTGCTATGGGCAACTTTAATATAGACCGTAGGCAATGGCAAATGGTGTATGGTAATGACAAATCGCTGGGAGATAAATTCATATCGGAAACAGTGAACATACAATTGGCGATAGCCGCAAAGAAATAATTTGTTTTAGTGATCAACATCTTATCCCACAGCTAAATATATAGTTGTGGGATATTTTTATGTGGGAGGGGAAACAAATTGAAAAGTAAATGTGGTTAGGAACTAAATTCTGTGATAAATTAGACTTCATTAGTCTTAGAGATACGATATTCATTTATGACCGCAGTAAATAAGGAAAGCTGGATAGAAATAGGGTATGAAATATTTGCATTGTATGGGCAAGGAGAACTGAAGATTGAGCGAATAGCCAAAAAAGTAGGCATTAGCAAGTCGTCGTTTTATCATCATTTTGCTGACCATGATCTGTTTATGGAGCATTTACTGACACATCACATAAGCCAATCGAGGATAATAGCTGAAAAAGAACGACATGTAAAAAATGTGACACCTGAATTAGTGAATGTATTGATAGAACACAAAACCGATTTGCTATTTAACCGGCAATTGAGGATAAACAGAAATAATAAATTGTACAACGAAACACTATCAAAATCTAATAAGATAGTTGGGGATGCCTTTATACATGTATGGATTAAAGAATTAAACCTTAAACTTACAAAAACCAAAATCGATGGAATTTTTGAGCTTGCTCTTGAAAACTTCTACTTACAAATAAACAATGACAACTTAAATTTCGATTGGCTATCGGAGTACTTCAACAACTTTAAGAAAATTGCTAACTCTTTAGTGTAGGTCATAATGTACGGCAGCGACTAAAACGCATACAAGAATAGCAATAGTATTGCATCTAAAACAAACTAAAATGGATGCAATAACTAGCAAAAAGTTTCACAAAACCTGGATTAAGGTAACCTCAATTGTTATTGGTTCCTTTGGACCAGTATTTTTTTTGGGCACTATGGTATCGACAAGCGAACCAGCAAGACTAACCTTGGATTTATTAAGTTGGCCTATAGATGGGGCGACGACTTATTCTTCTCCTGATACAAGATTTTTATCTGCATTAACTGGTGGTTTTCTTACCGGATGGGGAGTAATGGTGTGGTTTTTATCGAGCTGGGTGTATGACAAAGCTCCCGAAGAGGTGAGGAAATCTATACTGATAGGCTTATTGAGCTGGTTTGTAGTAGACAGTAGTGGCTCTATTGCATCAGGAAATGTATCGAATGCAGTTTTCAATCTTGTGGTACTAGTTGTTGCTGTTGGTCCGTTATGGGTGCCTGCAAAAAACTAACTGGAACTAGATTGGGATAAACGGATATCGTGAATAGTTTTCTGGGTGTTGACAAAAAAGTTTTTGGAGATTCAGAATGTTTTGTGACATTTGCAATGTGAATATCGCTAAACATACATGCTGTAAAACATTATCTCGACGCTGAAGAGAGATGCGCTACTGCATTTAGAATATATCCTTCAGCCGTACGCTGAAGGATTTTTTTTTGAACAAACATGAAGAACATACTATTAAATAACCATAAGCGTAACTGTTGCCACATGAGCCACGAGGCCCGATGTTGACGGATGGATATGTGTATAGGTATACTAGCCCCGCAACATCAGTTGGCGGGGCTTTTTTATGTGAATGACAATTACCAACAATCAAAAACCAATAAATATGACCGTAACTACTAGTGCAATAAAAGCTGGCAAAACACTGCAAGTGAATAATGACAACATAAACGAAACAGGCAAACTAACCGTATGCCGCATACTACAAGAAATAAACCTGATAAATGACCAAACAATAGCAACAGTGTATGGAGGACTCAACTATAGTAAGATAAATGTGCAACACTACCAAATAGACATACAAGGAGAAGCCGAAAAAGGCGACACTCTAAAAATAGATACTGCCTACAGTATTATGGCAGATGGACGACTGGAAGTGAGGACAGTAATGCGAAAGACTAAAAGAAAAAAGACAACTGAGGTGCTGAATAGCTACTTCATATTTACAAATCGTAGTACCAAAAACAAGTAGAACCTATGAATATACAATACACACTAGAGCTACTAGGTACTGGGTTCTTTGCGATGTCGGGGGCCGTGGCGGCAAACGAAAAGTCGAAACCAGACTGGTTTGGGGTAACATTTATTGGGTTTATTACTTCGATAGGTGGTGGTAGCATACGCGATATGCTGCTGGGTAGCTATCCGCTGTCATGGGTGGCTGATGTGAACAGAATATATGTAATAATAGGAGCGATAATAATAAGCAGTATGCTGTATGGATACTTGAAGAAAATGCGAAAATTATTCTTTTTGTTTGACAGTTTGGGGATCGCTATGTTTACGATACTGGGCACTGAAAAAGCATTGCAGTTTGGGGTAAATCCTATTATTGCAGCTATTATGGGAATGTTTTCGGCAATAATGGGTGGTGTGCTCAGGGATGTATTGACCAATGAAATACCTGTGATATTCAGGAAGGAAATATATGCCAGTGCTTGTTTGGCAGGAGCTATTACCTATTTGTTGCTCAACAACGTGCATTGCAACAGAGGTCTGTGCCTTATACCATCGGTGCTAGTGATATTAGTGATAAGAGTAGCCGCAGTGAAATTTAATTTGTCGCTGCCCAAATACAAAGAACTGTAAAAATGAACAGGGGCTTCAGCATAACTGAAACCCCTGCTTGTCATTCACCACATCACAAAACAAACGCCACATTCTTTGTTTAAACATTTTTTCCTTTTGAAAGGCAGGGACTTCATCGGCAGAAGCCCCTGCTATACGCACTCATCACACACCTCACTTGTCATTCGCCTCATACTCTCTCACTACTCAAACACACAAAACCTATATCACAAAACTTATCTCGCTCTTGAAAAAATTAGCAGGGACTTCAAATCGGCAGAAGTCCCTGCCAGACGCAATCATCACACACCTCACTTGTCATTCGCCTCATCCTCTCTCTCACCA
>CAZRPA010000067.1:0-1564 GCA_964601855.1 uncultured Flavipsychrobacter sp.
GACTGGGCGAGTTGTAACTTAAAATGCGTATAAATACGCAATGAAATTGGGTGTTTATACTGATGTACAGGGCACAAATAAGTAGGAAATTTGTATCAGCAAAGAAAGCAATAGCACTAGCCGATTGATTTGCTGTAAGGGCAACTAAAATGACTAACGCTGTAGTGCTCTTTATAAAGCAAAATAAATAGGTTACGGTTACTGACAAGTATTACTAAAGCAAACAACTCATCTTTTATCACCCTAAAATTATATAACCATGATTCTGATAACAATGTTGATTTTGATTTACAAGAAAACCCAGAAAAATAAACTAAAGCTGGATTTAAGCGGTAATTGCAACGGCATATAAATTTCCTATCTTCCCCGCTTGGTGTATTCTCCTACTTTTTTGTCTGGTTAAGTTGAGTTTATAAAATATATAGGATTGCATTTACCTTGTAAGAACGATATTTATTGACAGGTCGAGTTGGCCCTTTGGAACGAATGGAACAGCTAGAGTCAGCGAGGCGAACCGTTACGGAATAGGCTATCTACATAATTAGATGTAAAATCATTTTCAGTCATAATCCACAAATCACCATCACAATTACAAGTAGTGTCATCCTCGTCAAAACCACAACATTCAGGCAATGATAATCTTTGGCATGATGAATCTACTTCATAGATGATTTTGTCAGTTATTTCAAAGCGTCTGGGGAAGTCATTTTGATCAAAATAACACCAAATGTATTTTGTATATTTTCCTGCATAGTATAATGCAGTAGTTATAGGTTTACTTTCATCTCCTTGGTCAACCAGCATGTAACAAAAAGTTACGTCTCTATTTTTTTGTATCTGTACAAACCAACTTGGAGTTGCATTGCCAGATACACCAGGTCTTGTTTCAAAATGTCTTATTCCTATAAAGGGTAATGAAGCAGTATCATCTAATACATTAGTTTTCAACGTTGGTGTATTATTATTAAATACACTATCTGATATATTGCCGCATCCACAGAAAATTAACGCAAGCAGAGATAAGGATAAAAACTTGATCAAAAATAAGCTTCGTATTATACAATTATTTTTCATTTTCATTTTGATGACATTCAACTGCATTCCAAATATCGTTAGCTTTATTTGTCCATTCGTGATAATACTGCTTTTAATTTACCGTATTTTAATTTTCCTATCAAGATATCTTGAAGGGATGTTGTGTTTTGACCTCCTATCAGCTTTGCGTCAAGAGGCAAGGTGCCTCTACCGAGAGAGAATGATTTTTATGGCAGTTCCAGTTGACACGTCGGGACAACTGGAACATTGAGGTAAATAATTTTCAGATTCTGTGCCCTAATGTCTTTGAGTCCTCTGCAAAAAGAGCTGGGAGACTCAACGAATAAAGGTTACAGACAAAACCCATTTGCTGTTTTGTTATTTTTATGTCAATATGCTTAAAAATGACTTGTAACTTTTGGGGATTTGTAGTAGTTTTATATTATGGTGCTTTTATTTAGCTTTAGGAAAGTGAAGGCGTTCGGGAGAACGAATTTTATTATTAGTTCCGGATGCCCTTCGGAACATC
>CAZRPA010000067.1:1574-20080 GCA_964601855.1 uncultured Flavipsychrobacter sp.
ACAAAGAGGTTTCATAGTTTCTTAGCGATAGTGCAATGTTAACCATTGCACTATCGCTATTGTTTATTTTTTATAAAATATCTACACATGAAATTTGTTTTTTTTTCTATACTGATATCTATTTCTGTAGTTTATTCAACTAATGCACAAATAATTACCACATTTGCCGGCAATGGCACCAGTAGTGGGGTTGTAGGTGATGGTGGACCAGCTACAAATGCTTCAATAAATGGTGCGAATGGTGGTGCTTTTGACAAACAAGGCAATTATTATGTAGCAGATATATTGGGGCACAGAGTAAGGAAAGTAACACCGTCAGGTATTATAACAACTGTGGCGGGTACTGGTTCCAGTGGTTCGACTGGTGATGGTGGTGCAGCTACTTTAGCAAAAATAGATAACCCTACAGCTGTAGTTGTCGATAAATTTGGTAATATAATTTTAGGTGATTCGAATAGCAAAAAGGTTAGAAAGGTAGATGTAACTACAGGAGTAATTACAACTATTGCCGGAACAGGTGTTTTGGGATACAATGGGGATAACATTCCTGCTACAAATGCTGAAATAGGAGCCGTACAGGATATATGTATGGATAAAAGCGGCAATTTGTATCTGGCAGACCAGACGAATTATAGGGTTCGAAGAATAGATACGTTAGGCATCATAACCACAATAGCCGGTAATGGCGGTTTTAGTTCTAGTGGTACAGGAGATGGAGGGGCTGCTACTAATGCTACATTTAACTGGATATCTACAGTAACAGTAGATAACGCAGGAAATGTATATATAGGGGATATGAACAGTGCCAAAATAAGGAAGGTAAATACATCGGGAATAATTACTACAATAGCAGGTAATGGTACATATACCTACATCGGTGATAATATACCTGCAACGGCTGCTCAATTCAGCCCAATAAGAATAACGCTTGATAGGTCTAATAACATGGTAATTGCAGATAAAGCCAATAGAAGGGTGTATAAGATTGATAATGCTGGTATTTTTAGGTGTATAGCAGGAAATGGTACATACGGATTTGGGAGTGATGGAGTGATGGCAACAGCAACTTCAACTGATTTTCCAGCTGGTGTTGTGTATGACACTTGTGGTAATTTGTACATTGCAGAGTCGACTAACAGGCGTGTAAGAAAGGTTTCCTTCAATCCCGACTGCATACCTACGAGTATAAAAGATGTAAGCGTAGCCAATAATATATCTGTGAAACTATACCCAAATCCTACAAACAGCAATGTGACAGTGGAAGGGAAGGGTATAAGGAGTGTGGCTGTATGGAATGTGGTGGGGCAGGTAGTGAGTGAGCAGGTGTATAAAAAGACAGATAAGGTAACGGTGGATATAAGTAACCTGCCGCCCGGTGTGTATGTGGTGCGTGTAAATGATGTATGGGTGGGGAAGGTGGTGAAGGAGTAGTGGAATAAAAAAGTGTAGAAGAAAAATATAGTAATGAAAATTATTTTTCAGATAGACGGAGGCATAGGTAAAAGTATAGTTGCAACGGTAGTGTGCAGTGCCCAAAAAAGCACTATGAGGATGCGGAGCTGATGTTTGTTTTTCTTCCAATTTGCAAGAATTTTTCCTACTAATGCTGGGTCATAAAGTATACGGATAGCGGTAGGCGAGGCAACATCTTGTATGTTGTCTGTAAGAAGCTTAGCCCCTCACTGCCCCGCCCGTACAAGGGTGTGACACAAAGCCCGCTGCTGGTAGCGCGAAAGCTGGTGACCAAAGAAAGAACAAATGAGGTAGGGTATTGTGGTGGTGGGGTATTACATTTGTAGGGTATATGAAAACACTACTGGTACTACATGGCGCTATAGGTGCTGCTGTGCAAATGGGGCCGCTGGCTGATGCGCTGCGGGCGCACTATCATGTGCATGTGCTCGATTTTTCGGGGCACGGGGGTAGGGTGATAGGCGATGCGCCGTTCTCGATAGAGTTGTTTGCCAGAGATGTGTTGAGTTATATGGAGTTTCATGGGCTGTCAAGGGTGTCGGTGTTTGGGTACAGTTTGGGTGGCTATGTGGGCATGTATCTGGCACGCCACCATGCCGATAGGGTGGAGCGGGTGATGACACTGGCTACCAAATACTGGTGGGATGAGGCTGTGGCAGCCAAAGAGGTACTGATGCTAAACCCCGACAAGATAGTGGCTAAGCTGCCAGTATATGCGGGCACACTGATGCAACGCCATGAGCCGCAAGACTGGAAAAAGGTGCTGCACAAAACTGCCGATATGATGCTGGCTATGGGTGCACACAACCCGCTGAGCATGGACGACTATGCACAGATAGACAAACCCTGCCTGATACTGATGGGCGACAGAGACAAGATGGTGACGCTAGAGGAAACACTGCAGGTATATAAGGCGGTGCCAGGTGCGCAGCTAGGCATACTGCCGGGTGTGCCGCACCCCATAGAGCAGGTAGATGCAGGTATGTTGTCGTTTTTTATCGACAGGTTTATGGCTTAAGCACTGGTAGGTACTACATGTGCTGGTTGAAAAACTGCTCGGGCTGCAGGGCTGGTATAGTGGAAAAGTAGAAGTCCTTGGTGTTGTCGGTAATTATCACCTCGCAGTGGGTGTGTAGTGCGGCATAGTACTGCATACCATCTTCAAAATCATTAACTTTTTTGTTGGTTATTGCCAGTTGTGCTTCTTTGTGGGCGCAGGGCGCTATGCTGATGTGCTGTAGCAGTAGAGCAATTTTGTTTTTGGCTATGGTGCTGCCATGTTTTTTTTCGGAGCAATAATAAGCAATAGCCAGACACACTGCCGATGTGTATAACGTATACTTTCGGTTGTCGGCTAGGCTAAGGATACGAGCGTTGTACATGTAAGCAGGGTACTCTTTGTTGAGCACAGACACCAGCACATTGGCATCGAGATATATCCTCATTTATGGTCGTTGAAGAAGGTGTCTTTTAGGTCTTTTCTTTTGGGTGTGGTTATGTATTCGGCTTCGCCCTCAGACAGGGTGTGTACCCAGTCTGAGACAGGGATGTCTTCTATGTTTTTGTAGCCGCCAGAGGTAGCCTTGCGCAGTAGTATCTCGGTAAGCCTGCTGAGGCTTATGCCTTTTGAGTCGGCATAAGCTTTGGCTTTTTCTATTACGGTTTCGTTGAAACTCAGTGTTACTTTAGCATCCATGATGTAGTGTTTATACCACAAAAATAAAAAATCTTTACGTACAAAGTGTGGTCTTGATAATATTTTTGTGACGAAAGCTGGTGTTAAAAAATCTGTAAAAGGGAGTAGGTTGTTTTGTTTTACGAAATTATTCGTACGTTTGTATACGAAATCATTCGTACAAAGAATGAGGTGTGAAAAATGAGCGAGATGAATCAAAATATAAAGCCAACTGAAAGCGAGCTGGAGATACTAAACATACTGTGGAGTAAGGGGGCGTGTACGGTGCGTGATGTGCACGAAGTGCTGGAGCAAAACAAAGATGCGGGCTATACTACCACGCTAAAGCTGATGCAGATAATGCACGATAAGAACCTGCTGACGAGAGATGCCAGTGCCAGAAGCCATGTGTATAGTGCCAATGTGTCGCAAGAGAAAACACAGGGCCAGATAGTGAAGAAGCTGATAGATAATGTGTTTAACGGATCGGCGGCACAACTGGTGATGCAGGCGCTGGGCAACCACAAAACTGATAAAAAAGAACTGGAAGCGATAAAGATGTACCTGAAAGAAATGGAAAATAAACAGCAGTAATGCTGTAACCTACATACCTACTGAAGCGACAAATGATATAATAACAAACAGAACCAAAAAGATATGGCATCACTATCAGTACATGTGCCGGCATTGGCTTATTCGTTTTCGTATGCGCTGCTTTACTCGGTGCTGCAGGCAGGGCTGCTGTATGGGCTGCTATGGGCTACGCTGAAAGCCCTACCTGCTGCTGGGGCGCGTGTGCGCTATGCACTGAGCTACGGAGTGCTGGGCGGAATAGTGGTGTGGTTTGTGGCTACCTGGGTGCAACAGTATAGGGCGATAGCAACAACTATCATCTATGTAACCGATGCTGTGCAGGGCGAGAACATGGTGCAGGCAACAGTAGCCAACTCACAACCCCTAACTAGCGTAGCCACCACCACCATACTGCCAGCACTTACAGATTACGTACCTTACATACTAGCTGCCTATGGCATGGGGCTGCTGATAATGATAGCCCGACTGGCTAGGAGTGTGGTGCGGATGCGGATGCTGACCCGAAAAGGAGTACAGCAGCCCGACCCTAAATGGGTGGACTATATGAGCCAATGGCAACAGCGCATGGGCGTGATGAGGCAGGTAAGGCTACTACTCACAGACCGGGTAGATGTGCCGATGATGCTGGGTGCGCTGAAACCTGTGATACTGCTACCCATAGCCACCATCAACAACCTAAGCACTGCACAGGTAGAGGCTATACTGCTGCACGAGCTGGCACACATAAGCCGCCACGACTACGTGCTGAATCTGCTGCAAGCTGTGGCAGAGGCGGTATTGTTCTTCAATCCGTTTGTGTGGCTGGTGTCGGGGAGTATACGCAAGGAGCGCGAGCACTGCTGCGACGACCTGGTAGTGGCTGCCTGTAACAACCCTATGATATATGCCACAGCACTGGCACAACTGGAAGAAAATAGAATAAACGATAACAGCCTGACAATGGCTGCAACAGGAACAGATAACCAATTGCTAAACAGAATAAAAAGAATCATGGAAATGAAAAACACACCAAACAACCGACAAACCAGCGTAGCAGTGCTGGTAGCAACAGTAGTAGCAGCCACCCTGCTGATGGGCATGATAGCCTATACCCCCACATGGGCACAGGAAAAGAAAAAAGAACCGAAAGAGGTGCAGAAAAAAACTGTGACTAAAACAGTGACAATTGATGAAAACGGTAGTAAAAAAGTAGTGACCAAAACTGCTACCAGCGTAGCGGCAACAAAGGATGCTGACACAGATGATGTGCGGATATCGATATCGGTAAGTGATGATAATGGCGACGCTACAGCCAAAGTGGTGGTGGTAAATGGCAAAACTATAGATATAGTAGGCACAGACGGTAAACAACCCACCACAAAAGTGATGGTGTCGAAAAGCATAAAGGGTGTGGAGGCTACTATGGAAAAAGAACTGGAAGAGGTGAGGCAACAACTGGCCAATGTGGACTGGGATGGCGTGAAAAGTGAAATAACAACGGCACTGGCTGAGCTGGATAAAGAACTGAAAATAGATGAAATAGTAAAAGAGGTAACCACTGAGATAAAAAAGGAACTGAGTAAAATAGACGAAAACCCCAACGCAGCACAAAAACAAACCGTAAAACAGCGCAAAATAATAAGGACAGATGATGCACCCCACACTGATAACAAAATGGAGGAGATGCTAAATGAGATGCAAGAGGATGGACTGCTGAACAGAAACAAAAGTTACAAGGTGGTGAAGAAAGAAGATGAGTTGTATATAAACGGTAAAAAACAATCGGCTAAGGTGTATAACAAATACTACACTTACTTTATAGATGAGGAAGTGGAAATAAAAGGCAGCCGTAATAGCCTGACTATAAAAAAGAGCAACAGCAGAGATTAAGATACTTGCTTTATAAACCCCTAACCGAAAATAGGCTGTCTCCTATGTTTGTGCAAACAAGCGTGAGAGACAGTTTTTTTGTGGGTAAGTGCGGTATGTAGTCAATGATGAGGTAGTGTGGGTTACTATCTGTGAGGGCGAAAGACTACTTTTGTGTCTATGCCTAGCTGCCGTTGTGTGGCTGGCAGTAACAATATTACTAACCACAACAGGATAAAGATAGATGCCCAGATATGTACTGGAGGTAATGTATGACGGCACATGTTTTCATGGGTCGCAGGTGCAGGGGCTGACGCCTACTGTGCAGCTCAGCATCAATAATATGCTGAGCACACTGCTGCGCACACCCATGGGCACTGTAGGTGCCAGCCGCACAGATGAGGGTGTGCATGCACTGTGCAACTACTATCACTACGACACTGATGCCGATCCGGGCAATGATTTTTTGTACAAGTGCAATGCTATATTGCCGCAAGGGGTGGCGGTGAAAAAACTATTTGTAGCATTGAAGCCCGACTTCAATGCGAGGTTTGATGCGGCAGACAGGGCCTACAGATACCGGATATATGCTGCTAAGAACCCATTTCTGCATGGTAGGGCATTGTACTACCCGTTTCCTATGAGGCGCGATATGCTGGACGAAACAGCGAAGGTGATAAAAGAGTATACAGATTTCGAATCGTTTGCGAAGCGCAACACCCAGTCTAAAACATTTGTGTGCAAGATAGGGGAGTCGTACTGGCAGCAGCAGGGCGAAGAGCTGCAATATGTGGTGAAGGCAAACCGATTTTTGCGAGGAATGGTGCGTGGGCTAGTGGCTACCCAGCTCAGGATGGCAAAGGGAGGATATGAACTAGCCGACTTCAGAGCCATACTGGAAGCCCGAGATTGTACCAAGGCGTTTTTTAATGTGACAGGCAACGGGCTGTACCTAGAGCAGATACAATACCCTGAGGGTATGATGGAGCTACTACTGGTGCACTAAGCGGAAAGGCAGAAATGTTAATAAGCGTTAAGGCATTATTGTGTGTTGATTAATAAATTGTGAGTGCAAAATGAAGTGTGCCCGTAACGCTGAAAGTGTTGATTTTATTGTGTTTTTAAGCATTTGCGGGCGGGCTGGTTATAGATTTTTATAAAAAAATATGAAAATTGCAGGAATAACTATAATTTTTTGAGTATTTTTCGGCATTGTTTCATAAACTATATTGATATGAGATTAGAACATATTTACCTAAGGCAATCAAAGAGGGAGAAAAGCACAAAAAAAGACGGTTTGTTACGAACGTTTTTGTTTGGTGGTATGCTTATGGTTTTGCCATTAGTGGGTAGTGCGCAGTCGCAACCATTGGTGCTGGACGGTACAGCCCAAAACAGAACCATATGTGGAAACTTGGTTGTGGATCTGAATCAGTGGTTGAAAGTTCAAGACATTGATTTAGGTGAAACAATTACTTGGTCGGTTGCTTTTGATCCGTCAAATGGTAATTTGGGTGGTTTTCCTGCAACAGCAAGCACACCAGGCAGTACATTAACACCTACTGGTTTGACTTACACAGCTGACCCAGGTGCAACAGGTGATGCATTCACTATAGAAATAAACGATGGTGTCACTGCTCCAGTTTATGTAAACATCGTACTTTCTATAAATAACGGCCCATCACTCACACTGGGCAGTATGCCTTCTGTGTGTGCGGGCGTTACCGTTGCTACTATACCGTTTTCGGGTCTTACTAATGTAGGTCCTGATACGGCTAGGTTCAGCTACACAGGTGGTTCTCAGTCATGGACTGTACCTGCCAATGTTACTAGCTTTAAGTACGATATCATGGGTGCCGCTGGTGGTCGTGATAGCTATATAGGTGGTGTAGCAGGTAAGGGTGGTCGTGTGCAGGGTACAATATCTGTTGCTCCTTTTACCAACGTAGGTATTGAAGTAGGTGGCAAGGGCAATGATGGCTCTGCGCTGGGTGCTGCTGGTGGTTACAATGGTGGCGGCGATGCATACTACTACTTTTATGGTAGTGGTGGTGCTGGTGGCGGTGCTACAGACCTCCGTATAGGTGGTATGGGCCTGTCTAACCGTAAGGTGGTAGCAGGTGGCGGCGGCGGTAATGGTGCCGATGGTTCTACTACATTTGCCGGTGGCAATGGTGGCGGACCAGTAGGTGCTAGCAGTGCAGCCAATGTATTTGGTTCATCTGCCAGAGGCGGATCGCAGACAGCAGGTGGTGCAGGCGCTAACTATTTTGGTTGGTTGCCTGGTGCATTTGGTTCTGCTGGCAATGGCGGCGACGGTAGCACCAACGGTTTGTCGGGCGGTGGAGGCGGTGGCTTCTACGGCGGTGGCGGCGGTATATGGAATGGTGGTGCAGGTGGTTCGTCTTACAGCGACCCTATCACTACGTTCAGCGTAACACATACACAAGGTGTAAACGAAGGCGACGGTATGGTGAACATATACTATACTAACCCTGGTACTTATACCATAATATGGGATAGCGTTACTACTGGTGGTGCATTTGATGCTGGTTTTGTGAATGTGGCTGATGCTGCATTGCCTACCAATGGTCAGTTTACCTTTGCAGTACCAGCTGGTGCAGCACCTGGCACTTATTATGGTGCGTTGTTTATCAATAACGTATCGTGCAACAGTGTAGAATATCCGATAGAAATAATAGTAAAACCATTACCTACCGTTACTACGCCAGCTGATTTGGTTGTATGTCACGGAGCAGAAGTTCCATTTACACCATTCAGTGGTCCATTGGGTGGTAGTGCATATAACTGGGTAAATGACAATCCTGCAATAGGTTTGGCAGCAGCAGGCGAAGGTCACATACCTGCTTTCTTCCCTATCAATGATACACATTTCCCTGTAAGTGCCAATGTTACTATTACCCCAGTGGCTAATGGTTGTATAGGTGCTCCTGTAGTATTCCAGATAGTTGACAATCCTATACCAGTACTTAACAGTAGCGCAACACCACCAGCTATATGCAACAACACTGCATTCAGCTATATACCAGGTAGCCTTACTCCGGGTACTTCATTTGCATGGAGCCGCGATACTATAGCTGGTATAGCAGAGCCTGGTACTTCTGGTACTAACAACCCAGGCGAAGTACTGAGCAACACCACTATCGACCCAATAAGTGTACCATATGTATACACACTTACAGCTAGTGGCTGCTCTAACACAGCTACAGTGCCTGTTGTAGTTAATCCTACTCCATCACTATCTAGCGAGGTGAACCCAGCACCATTGTGCAACAACGCAACATTCAACTACACACCTACTACTGCTACAACTGGTGCTACCATTACTTGGAATCGCCCTGTGGTAGCTGGTATCAGCAATCCTTCTGCTTCTGGCACAGGTGCTATCAGCGAAACACTGATCAACACTACTGCTACTCCTAAAACAGTAATCTATGCTATAACAATGAGCATAGGTGGCTGCAACTACGCGCAGAATGTAACAGTGGTAGTTAATCCATCGCTTAGACTTACTAGCACTACAGCTCTTACTCCTACATGCGACAGCCTATTGTTGCACTACGAACCTACTACAGTAGTATCTGGTGCTACCATTACTTGGTCTCGTTCTCTGATAGCTGGTATCAGCAATGCTGCTGCTACAGGTGTAGGTAATATTGATGAAACACTGGTAAACACTACTGCTGCTCCTGTGGTAGTAACTTACGATTATACTGTTGCAGCATTTGGTTGCACACTTACACAGCCAGTAACGATTACAGTTAATCCTAGACCAAGACTGTCTAGCTCACTGACTCCTGATGCTATATGCACCAACTCATTGTTCTCTTATACAGCTAGCAGTGCTACAGCAGGTACTACATTCACATGGGCTCGCGACTTCAAAGCTGGTATCAGCAATGCGCCTGTATTGAGCAGCGGCAATGTGAGCGAAATACTGGTAAACTTTACAGATACTACTATTATTGTTCCTTACCTGTATACTTCATTTGCTAATGGTTGTGCAAATCAGGAATCAGTATTGGTAACAGTACATCCGCTTCCAAAAATCAGCAACAATATTTCAGCATTAGCAGTTTGCGATAGCGCAGTGTTCTCTTTCAATCCTGCAAGCATCACTCCGGGTGCTACTTTCACTTGGACTCGTGGATATGAAGCAGGTATTGCAAATCTTGCAGCATCTGGCTCAGGCAATCCTACTGAAAGACTGAACAACACTACTTACATCAGTGTTCCAGTTACTTATCAGTATACTATCATTGCCAACGGTTGTTCTAACTCACAGAATGTAACAGTACAGGTACGTCCTTCTGCAATACTTACATCTAATACTGCAGTAGTATGTAGCGGTGCACCATTCACTTACAATCCAGTAAGTTATACATCAGGTACACAGTTTGCATGGAGCCGCAGTGTTACACCAGGTATCAAACCAGATACAGCAGATGGCACAGGTAGCATATCAGACGTACTGACACACACACAGAGCACACCAGTGATAGTAGAGTATGATTATGCGCTTACAATATTTGGTTGTGTAAACATGCAGAATGTAATAGTAACTGTAAACCCAGCACCAGCTGCAGGTGTTATAGCTACACATACTTCTACTAGCCTTTGTAACAACGCTATGTATATGAACTTTGGCGCAGCTACACCAGCTGCACAGGGTACTACCTATAGCTGGAGCGCTACAAATGCTACCATACATTCTACTAGCAGCGACGGTCAGTATGCTCTGGTTAACTTTACTACTCCAGGCAATGCTACAGTAACGCTTACTACCAGAACTACTGCTACTACTTGTACTAATAGCTCTGCTACATACAATGTAAATGTAGGTTCGGGTACTACGCCATCGCCAGAAGTTATATACTTTGATGGTCAGTTTATATGCAAGCAAAATGATGTGAAGTCTTACCAGTGGGGTTATGATGATGCCACTACATTTGACTCTACTTTGCTGATAGGTGAAACAAACCAGAACTATGCAAATGCATTCCCTGACTTTGCTAAGAGAAACTACTGGGTTATTACTACGCATACCAACGGTTGTGTTGTAAAAACGTTCTTCAACAAACCAACTGGTGTTGCGGATGTAAACACAGCTACTGCCGAAATGAAAGTATATCCTAACCCTGCTAGCAGCCACATCAATGTAGAGGTGAGCCGCACAGTGAAAGGTGCTATATACATGGAGGTATACAATATGCTGGGTCAGCAGTTGCAGCATGTAGATGCTACCGACAACAAAGCTCAGATAGGTATAGCAGACCTTCCGGCTGGTGCATACATCGTAGATTGCTACAGCGATGGTATTAAAGTAGCAGCAGCAAGGTTCATTAAAAACTAATCATTCAACATTAAAAATCCCGTAGATGAAAAAATTATTTTTCTTGTTGATAGCTGCCAATGGGGCGTTATCAGCCATCGCACAGGCCCCGGATACTACCAAAAAGTATACGGACGATGCGCTGCCTCGGTGGGTATTCGATATCAATCTTATGGGTGGCGTACTCACTCATGATATTACCACCACCAATCCTGTACTGAACTATACCAATGCGCTGAACTCATCAGGTATCAGTGGTTTGAAATTTGAGAATGGGGTGTCTTATGGTGGCAATGCTCAGGTAGGTTTCTTCTTTGACAGAAAAAGCCATTGGGGTATAGGAACCGGTATCATGTACAAGATGCAGACTGGTGACGTAACCATGGACAAATACAAAGCTGAATATCAGTCTAATGACGCCAATGGTAATATCTTCCGTCAGATAATCACTGCTGGTGCTCCTATTAGAGAGCAATTGAAAATTACCAACATCAGTATTCCTGTTTTGTTGAAGTACAAACACAGATTTACTAAGCGTGTAGGTGTTTCTGCAGATGCGGGTTTTGTGTATAACGCAATGTTGAAAAACGAGTACACTACCAATGCTGCATTTGATTATGAAGCTATATACAAATACCAAACCTCTGGTGGTAACAACGTAACTGTGTACGACAATGCTGCTACACCTAGCACCACTAGTCTGCTGGTAACGCGCAATCATTATGCCGCTACTAACCCAGGTGGTAATGTAAATGATTACTTCACTACGCAGCGTATCAACGGATACAATGTAGGATTAGGTGTAGAACCAACCAACAAAAAGGGCGATGTATCTTATGTACAGAGCTCAGTAGGGATCTTGTTTCAGCCATCATTCAGCTATTACCTGTCAGACAGGGTAGCATTGAACATAGGTGGTTACTTTATGTATCAGGTGTTTACACATGCTGCAAACGGTGCCCGTCTTACAGACAAAGTGGGTGAGTATAACTCATTCCTGAACAATGTAACTACTACCAATGCTACTTCTTATGGTGGTAACTTAGGTCTTCGTTTTTACTTCTCTAAATTCAGTGATAGAGATAAAGACGGTGTGCCAAACAGATTTGATAAGTGCCCTTATGTGCCAGGTTTGCCGCAGTTTGAAGGTTGCCCTGATACAGATGGTGATGGTATCCCAGATTCACAAGATTCTTGTGCTGATGTACCTGGTCTGAAACACCTGAATGGTTGTCCTGATAGTGATGGTGATGGTATACCAAACTATGATGATGCTTGTCCTTATCAGGCTGGTCCTGCTAAGTTCATGGGTTGTCCTGATACCGATGGTGATGATATACCAGATAGCGAAGACAAATGTCCTAATGAAGCTGGTCCGGTAGCTAACGATGGTTGCCCAATACCACCACCACCACCACCACCATTGCCTCCGCCAGCACCAATCCGTGAGCACGACATGACTGAGCCAATCCTGTTTGAAGTAGGTAAAGCAAAAATCAGTGAAGTGTCTTACCCAATATTGGCTGAAGCAATCATGGAGTTGAACACACATGAGAATGCATATATCATGATAGAAGGTCATACCGACATCACTGGTGGCAATGCTATCAATGATGCATTATCTTTCAGACGTGCCAACGCAGTGCGTAAGTACCTGATAGATATGGGTGCTAATCCTAAGCACATGGTAGCTGTGGGTCATGGTAGCAGAACGCCAATAGCAGACAACAGCACAGCAGAAGGCAGAGCTAAAAACCGCAGGGTTATCATGTCACTGAAACACAGATAATAAAAGGGTTTGCAAAAACCCAATACAATACAAGGGCTGCACCTGACGGTGTGGCCCTTTTTTTATTCGTAATATTTTTGTTGGTTTTTTATGGAATGCTGTGTGTGGTGCATCTTATTTAAGAACTAAATAAACAAACTATCATGGACACCAACACACTAAACCAAGCCGACTACCTGGATGTAATATTCTACAACAGGAACAAAAATTATGGTGGATACCAGCTCCGCAGAACCTATGGCGACCGCATGGGTAAAGCAGTAGGATCATTGTTTGGGATACTAGCAGCAGGCATATTAATTGCTATGTTATATAGCCCTAAAACAGATGCAAACGCAGGGATTATAAGTTGCCCTATGGGGCCTATTGAGTTGACAAAGTTTACAGAGGTCAACATTACACCTCCTCCTCCCCCAGTAATAAAACAACCTAAACCTGAAACAGTAAAACCAAAAACAAATGCATTTATGGAGCCGGTAATAACAAAAGACCCTATAGAGCCAGAAAAACAGATTAGTACTATTACAGACCTAAAAACAGGAGAACCTGGGATAAGCAACGAGGCAGGAAATGCAGGTGGCAGTGATGGGAAAATAGGGGATGGTACTGGCAACGATAAGGGGAGCGGTGGACCAGTATTAGTAGTGCCAGAAACACCTAGAAAGATAGCAGAGTTAATGCCCGCTTATGATGGCGACATGCAGAAATATCTGGCAGATAATGTTAGGTATCCGGAGCAAGCAAGAAATGCAGGTATAGAGGGTAGGGTAATAGTGGAGTTTGTGATAGATGAAGAGGGTAGGGTAACAATGGCTCATGTGGCTAGAGGCATAGGAGGTGGCTGCGATGAAGAGGCGCTGAGGGTAGTAAACGCAATGCCAAAATGGAAACCCGGCAAACAGAATGGAAGGGCAGTAAAAGTGTTTTTCTCATTGGCTGTGAAGTTTGTGCTGCAATAATAGGCGGAGGTGAATATCAATGTACTGCAATGGCTGGTAGCTGTTGCAGTATTTTTTATATATTGAGGCTATGAATAAGCTATACAGTTTAGTGGCGCTGTTGCTGCTGCACTTTTGTGCTTTGGCACAACCGCAAGGAAAGGGTCCAATTTTGGTATTAGGTGTGGCTCAGGATGGTGGCTACCCTCATGCCGGTTGTGAAAAACAATGCTGTAAGCAGGCATGGAAAGATGCGGATAAACGAAGAATGGTGACATCGCTGGCATTGATGGACGAGCAAACTAAAAGATGGTGGCTATTTGAAGCGACACCTGATATAAAAGAGCAGCTAGAATATTTCAGGCGGCTAACGGGAGGTTTATTCCCCTACTTACCCGAAGGCATTTTTATTACCCATGCACACATAGGGCACTATACAGGGTTGATGCAACTGGGTAAGGAAGTGATGAACACCAAAGAAGTGAAAGTATATGTGCTACCTAAATTGAAAAAATATCTAGAGCAAAACGGACCCTGGAGCCAGCTAGTGAGCATGAAAAACATAGTGCTGAAGGATGTAGGTGTAGTAGGAAACATAGATGCCATTAAAATATCAATGGGGCATAAAATAGCGGATGGCATAGGCGTATCGGCATTCAGCGTGCCACACAGAGATGAATATTCAGAGACTGCAGGTTTTTATATCGGCTTTTCTAACAAAAAGTATGTGTTTATACCTGATATAGATAAGTGGAGTAAGTGGAAAATGAGTCTTATTGAGATGGCAGCGGTAGCAGATGTGCTGCTAGTAGATGGGACGTTTTATGATAGCCAAGAACTGCCGGGTAGGAACATAGCAGATGTGCCACACCCGTATGTGCCCGAAACGATGAAGCTATTTGATAACCTAGCTCCAGCGGAGCGAGAAAAAACAACGTCTAAAATTCACTTCATTCATTTCAATCATACCAACGCCTTAATGTGGGATACTGTGGCGCAAAACAAGGTGAGGAAAGCCGGTTTTGGGGTGGCAAGGCAAGGGCAACGATTGTAGTAGAAAGATAGCTGAAATTGGATTGACCAACTTCATCAGTATTGCTATGTATACAGTTGGCATGTTTGGCAACTATCCCGATTTTTTCGTACGTTTGTGAATAGTACTTTTTTTAACAATTAGGCAGATTGCTGAAAGAGATTGTGTGGTTTGGGACAACGATAGTTGGTGTTAGTAATATAAGAAACAGAAGCATTAGCAGTATATAATACACAGCAAACAGTGGTGAAACGCAAGTGAAAACTATGTGTGCATCATACTGTAACTAATGCTAATAGCTGATAAAAATCGTTTCGCATCTGCTCGATATAAATATATTTTTAGATGGGATGTGGTAATTGCAGCACTGGTACCGGTGGTAAACCAGGCGGGTGCAAAGGTAATGGTGGGTGTAGCACCGGTGGGTGCAACCGCCTTAATGTATATGACTGGCTTAATGCCCTGCCCCTGCACGATGGTGCCAAACCTTATGCAGTAATAGAAGTGAGCTTCAATAAAGGCAGCAGGAAGGAATTCTTTAGGAACAACACCAACTATATACTGGAGAAAAATGAATGGATAACAGTAGAAGGAACTGGTGGTGTAGATGTGGGACAGGTAAGCCTGACAGGCGAACTAGTGAAGCTGCAACTAAAAAAATATGGTGTTCGTGAAAACGACGTCACCAAAAGAGTATTGCACCCATCTACCGACGAAGAACTGGAAGTATACGGTAAAAACAAAGACAGAGAGCCAGATACGCTCACCCGCTCACGTGCTATAGCCAGAAGTCTGAACCTGGATATGAAGCTGTGTGAAGTGGAGATACAGGCAGATGGCAGAAAGGGTACCTTCTTCTATACCGCAGATCAGCGTGTAGACTTTAGAGAGCTAATAAGAGTATTTGCTACCGACTTTAAGCTGAAGGTGGAAATGCGCCAGATAGGTGCGCGCCAAGAAAGTGGTAAGGTAGGCGGTATAGGGTCGTGTGGAAGGGAGTTGTGCTGTAGCACTTGGTTAACCGATTTTAAGTCGGTGAATACTACTGCTGCCAGATACCAGAATCTGTCAATTAACCAGACCAAATTATCGGGCCAGTGTGGCAGGCTTAAATGTTGTCTCAATTATGAGCTAGATACATACATGGATGCACTATCGGTGTTTCCAAATAATGCAGATTCTCTGGAAACTGTTTCTGGAATAGCTCACTTGCAAAAGAGAGATATCTTCAAGAATGTAATGTGGTATAGTTTTCATGGCAACAACAAACAATATCCTCTATCTATTACTAGGGTAAAGGAAATAATAGCTCTGAATAAAGAAGGTAAAAAAGCTGAAGATTTGCAGCCGGTGGAGCTGGAAACACGCGATGCTAGGGGCACAATAAAAGCAGTGGATATGGGCTACGTGAACGATGTAGGTCAGATAACACTGAAAGCACTGGAGAAAAATACCAGCAAAAAGAAAAAGAAAAAACCAGCATCTAACACAGCTAAACCACAAAAACCAGCCGCAGCTGGTGAGCCTGTAGAAGGCGCACCACAGGCAGCCAGACCAGCAAACAAACCACAACAGCAAGGAAATAAACCACCACAGCAGCAAGGAAACAAACAGCAACCCAAACAAGGGCAACCAAGACCAAATAATAATCCCAATGCAGCCGCAGAGGGCGGAGCACCTGCAGCAGAAAGACCCCCAAAACCACAAGGTCAGGGTGGGCAACAGGGCGGTAAACCACAGCAGCAGCGTAGGCCCAATCCTAATCAGGGTCAGCCAGCTGCCGAAGGTGATAGGCAGCCACAGCAGCAAAGAAGACCCAACCCAAATGCCAATCAGGCTCAGCCAGCGGCGGAGGGGGAAAAGCCACAACAGCAGCCCCGTACACAGCAGCAGGGAGCCAAGCAGGGAGGCGGCAGACCACAACAACAGAAAAGGCCGAACCAGCAGCAAGGTGGTAATCCTCGCTCTGAGCAGCCCAGACCACCCAAACAGACTGAGGGCGATGCCCCCAAACCAGAATAACAACAACTGAATCAATACAGGATAAAGGGATTACTCGAAAGGGTGGTCCCTTTGTCTTTTTACTGTTTATTGAATTAAAACTAGGGAGCCTGTAGTAATAAATGTTACGATAACCGGATAATTTGTTGGCATTCATTGGTTTTAAAATTTCAAAATTATATTAATATGATTTGCGGTTTTGTTTAACAAAAAATTATTCGAAATTAAAAAATGTATTAATTGCAGTTAATTTTTATTGTGTTTTCACTAACTTTAAAACTTAGCAAAAGGTTAAAAAACGAAGTGGAAGGAGTTTTTTGGCTAAGTGTTGTGAAAGTCTGTTTTATGAAACTGTACACTCCTTGTTTACGTTCATAAATAATTAGTGGTTAAGTTTTTGAAATACTTTTTTAAATCTTAAAACGTGTTGATTATGCATTCAGGTTTATCCTCTTTACATCCTACAAGGTCAAAGTTTCAGTTGAAGTTAATGTCATGTTTGTTACTGATGGCATTGATATGCTTATCTTTTGCTGTGAAGGCCCAAACAAATGTTGCATTAACTGCCACCGCTACTCATTCTGGAGGTGGAGCTACAACATTTGCAGCAACCAACTACAATGATGCTGTGATAGCTGCCAATTCAGGTTGTACTAGTAGTGATCAGCCATGGGGGTGGGTGTTTAGTGGTGGTTCTATAACATTTACTTGGGGAGCGCCTGTAACTTTTAGCAAAATAGTACTGTATAAAAGTAACAGGCCTATGACTGCTTGTCAGATGCAGTATTGGGATGGTACAGCTTTTGTTACTTTTCTTAATTATGCAGGGGGAACTTGTAGTCAGGACTCGGTTACATTTACGCCTATTACTACAACTATCCTTCGTTTCAATGGTGTTACAGGGTCTAACCCTAACCACAGAGAGATACAGGTATGGCTGATGGCACCACCACCACCCACTGTTACGGGTACTACCACCTATTGTGCAGGTAGTACTATTTCACTTACTGCCAGTTCTCCCGAATCCAGCCCTGTTTATGTTTGGTCTGGTCCTGGTTCATTTTCGGCTACTGGTGCTACAATTACTATTCCTTCAGCTTCTGTAGCCAATGCTGGTTCATACAGCTGCACAGTGTCTTCGGGGGGAGGAATGGCATCAAACCCTACAGTAACCTCTGTAGTAGTTAACCCTATACCTACACCTATTACAGGGACATCTGTATTTTGTCAGGGAGCTACTTCTACACTTAGTAGTAGTGCATCAGGTGCCACTTGGGTTTCAGGTAATCCTACCGTTGCATCAGTTAACAGTAGCACAGGTTTAGTAACTGGCAATGCAGCAGGCACGACCAGTATTTCTTATCGTATATCTGCTACAGGTTGTCAAAGAACCACTACTGTTACTGTAAATCCATTGCCTGGAGCTATAACTGGTTCAGCGGCTGTGTGTTTAGGGGCAACTACCACTGTAGGTAATTCCTCATCTGGAGGTACTTGGAGTTCTGGTTCACCTGGAGTGGCTACTATCAATGCTTCTACTGGTTTGATTAATAGTGTATCTGTTGGTTTGTCAACTGTTACCTATACGTTGCCTACAAGTTGTTTAATAACTCGTGCAGTCAGTGTCAATCCATTACCAGTACTGAATATATCTCCTGCTTCATCAGCTACAATTTGCCTTACAGAAACTACTTCATTCTCAGCAAGCTCCCCCAATCCTGAATTTATTTTGTTGGGTCAGGATTTTAATTTGGGTCTTGGCGGCTGGACGGTTACCAATACCTCTGGCGATGCATCTGGCG
>CAZRPA010000068.1:0-19968 GCA_964601855.1 uncultured Flavipsychrobacter sp.
AATTTGAGATGCGGATTTATTGCAAGTGAGTGCAGCTGGCTGGGCAAAGACCATTCAGCTTTCAAGCCCCAATGCAGTGGAGTGGCCCGCGGAAAAAGCAAGGGAGACTAAACGAGGGAGGAAATTTCATAAGATAACCAACGATTTTTTGTTGGTTCTACGTCTTTGTTATAATATAGGTTTCTCATTTATCAGTACTTACATTCATGCTATGAAAAAACACCTACTACTTTCTCTTTATACACTGCTTTCATTGCAGTTGACTATTCATGCTCAGATTATTACTACTGCGGTAGGTGGGGGTACTAATTATCCGGGTGATGGTGGGTTAGCAATAGATGCCAAACTTATTAAACCAATTAGTATTGCTGTAGATGCAGTGGGCAACTTATACATATGCGATCGCGATGCTAATAGAGTGAAAAAGGTATCTACTGATGGAATCATTACAACATTTGCTGGGATAGGTACTAATGGATATACTGGTGATGGTGGTGCTGCCACTGCTGCACAGTTGAAAGCGCCGTATAGTATAGCTATTGATGGTGCTAACAATGTATACTTTGGCGACCAAACGATGGTCATTCGAAAGATAAATACATCTGGCATCATTTCTACTTATGCGGGTGCAGTAACACCTGGCTTTAGCGGTGACGGTGGACCTGCGACTGCTGCCCAAATACATCATCCGAGTGCGATAGCTATAGATGGAGCTGGCAACCTATTTATAGCTGATTTTTACAATAGTAGAATAAGGAAAGTAGACACATTTGGAATCATGACAACGATAGCAGGCACTGGAAGTACTTTATATAATGGAGATAACATACCAGCTACCGATGCAAATTTATTTACGCCTACTGGAGTTGCCGTTGATAATTTGGGGAACGTTTATATTGCTGATAATAAAAACAATCGTATTCGTAAAGTGAACACTGCAGGAATTATAACAACTGTGGCTGGCACTGGTTCAATTGGATTTACTGGTGATGGAGATCAGGCTACAGCTGCGAAGATTAATAGGCCATTTGGGGTGTATGCAGATAATGCAGGTAATATTTTTATATCTGATACGTATAATGAGCGTATACGGATGATAAACACGTCAGGTGTCATTTCGACAATTGCTGGTAATGGACTTAGTGGATATGATGGAGATGGCGGTATGGCAACATCGGCAAAACTATCTACACCTATGGGCATATGCCTCAATAATACAGGTGGTATGTACTTAGCAGTTTCAGATCGTATAAGGTATATAGATGGTATTGTGTCGGTAAATGCAATTGATAATTCTGAAGATAAGGGTCTTAATATATACCCTAACCCAAATGAAGGCAGTTTTACGGTAAGTATATCCACTACACAAAAAACTACCGCAAGGATGGTAATTACAGATATTGTAGGTAGAATAATCAGGGATATCCCTGTTACAACTAACCAGCCAATAGAGCTTTCATTAGAGGTGCCCAATGGAATTTATTTTATTACTGCATATACAAAGGCTGGAATAGTAGGTGGAAAAATAAACATACTGAAATAGCTACGTGAGATATTTTATTACCTAGAAGTAATAACCCAACACTGGGACTTTAAAATTTCGACGTATGCGTTGAAACACCATCGTTTGTTGTCTATACGCCATGAAAGAGGTAGCCACATGATGCTAATGGCTGGAAAGGGCGGTTTTTGTCTGAACACGACAACAAGATTAATGGAAAAACAGGATGGGGATGTGAGGGGATAGTTTAGGGTGGGTGATACCCAGCGCTATAATATTGCGTGCGGTTGGGGCTGGGTGAATACCTGTGTGGAGTAGAGATGATGTATGATATGCTGGTGGTAAACTGGCTACCACGCTAGGTTTAGGTACGACCTAAACCAAACTGATTTTTTCTGTGGGATCTGCGGGCGATTGCTAGATATTTGTAAAATTACTTACCTTTGACGTCAGTAACGCAAAACGATAGTATGATTTTATCATTCGGATCTAAAGACACCGACAAAATATGGAAAGGTGAACGGGTAAGTAAATTGCCGAATGAAGTACAGGAAATAGGAAGAAGGAAACTGAGAATGTTGAATAACTCCCAAAACATGAACGACCTTAAAATACCACCGTCAAATAGGTTAGAGAAACTGTCCGGAAATTTGAGGGATTTCTATTCTATTAGGATAAATGATCAGTGGAGAATTATTTTTAAATGGCAGAATGGAAACGCCACAGAAGTAAGTATTGTAGATTACCATTAAATTTTAACGACATGAACAACATTAAAAATATTCATCCTGGAGAAATACTAAAAGAAGAGTTTCTAGCTGAATTTGGAATTTCTGCATACAGGCTTGCAAAGGATATCGGAATACCGCAAACGAGAATATCTGAAATAATAAAGGGAGCCAGAAGAATAACGGCTGATACAGCATTGCGACTGTCTAAGTATTTTGGTAATAGCCCTAAGTTTTGGCTGGGTTTACAGGATGACTACGATATAGAGGAAGAACAGTTGGCCAAACAAACGGAATTCGGCAATATAAAGCATCATTCCGCCCATGCGGCATAAGGCCTGGTGAGTGTCACAGTGACGTAAGGCAGACAAAGTCTACGCCAAAAATTATTTATATATATCAAATCAAACCACGCTTAGCTGGGGAACAAAAACGGCGGGGAAAAATTATTAAGCTGCTAGAAAGTGAAGGCGTTCGGGAGAACGATTTTGTTGGCAGTTCCAGTTAACCCTGCGGAACAACTGGAACAACAGCTAGCGAAGGTGTCCTATAGGGGTGCTTTTGCCAGTTACAAACTGGCTTCTTTGGGTGCGTCACGAGTTCGCAGGCGCACAGGGGCTAGGCTACAAACTCGCGCCAGTGGGAACTTAGACTGTTATTTATAATGTACAATCAACAAAATCAAAAGAAAAATAGCGAATAAAAACAATGAGAGTAGACTGTGGAAATAATACGTTTTAAATGAAAATTTCATTGTAGCATTATCCGCTTTAGTAAACACCCATATTAGCAAATATGAAAGGCATATTAGTATATTAATGATAAATAAATTATACACTATGCGGTCGAATATAAATATGATTAATTCAGTATTTACCATTTCTGTATTGTGCTCGGGATCCACAAACGAAATTGAGTTGGCTAAGAACAATAAAAAACAACAAATTAAAATAGAAACGATTTTTGCAGCCAATGTAGATATTTTAGAGTCAATTTGATTGATAAATATAATACCCATCAATATCATTAAACTGGGTATGATTGTTATTTATGCCCTCTTTAACTATTTTAGTTTTTATTGTTCTGCTTGTTCGTCGGAGCCTATTTCTATCGGTACAAAATGTTTAGCCCTCAGATGGCCAAGTTTCGGGTTTGTATCCGCTGAATAGTACTTCACTAGGCCTGTATTCACCACAGAATGCTTTAAGTGCATCGAAAATAGCCCAACCATCAGCATAATCAAAAGGAATAATATTGATGTAGTCGCTACTGAAATCTCTGTGTAATTGGTAGCTAATGGCGTGCTTATTTATTATGTACAAGAATATCCAATCTCCTTGTCTCCCAACTCGATCCATCTTTACGCTGCTAATGTTATCCCATGATATTGTTATCTGCATATCATCAATATAGACACCTTTTTCATTCATTATTAGCGCAGGTTTTTTCTTATATGCTGGTTTGATAGAGTTTTTGAAATTCCTATAAGCCATGTAAAGAGACCCTGGTAGCAATATCCCTGCAAATATCCTTTTGCCGATTGTTACGTCATCAGAGAGAAGAGCCCAAAGTGACAATCCTGCTACTAAGACAATTGCAGCAAAATAGAACGTGCTACTGCCTTTAGAATAATAGAATATTCTTGTTTCCATATCCGGTTTGGTTAAACAGCCTTAATGTATGTAAAAATAGGACTTATCATAATGACATTAAATACAAACATAATACTAATCAAGCAAAGTTGGAATTATCGAACAAAAAAGCCACCAGTAAAAAGGATTCTAACCGGGTGAGTTACAAGATTATAATTATTCATTAGATGCTTTAGTACGCAATTCCATTATGCAGTTTTCGAGGCCACTAAGCCAATCAGCATTAATATCTTGATTGTTTCGCAGTTTGGCTAAGTGATGCTCTAAAACTGGTAAAAGATCAATGCCATTAATTGCAATAATGGCTTCTAATAACATAGTATCATACTCTTCAGAGAGTACTTCTCGATGGATAATGTCTATAATGCCAGAATCATTACGTAATGCAAGACCAAGGATAGCTTCAGCTTTTGTGTCATTATGTTTGTCGTTTACCCTGTTCCATAATGCAACTCTTATTTTTTTATTGTCCCTTTCTACAAGAGACCCTAAACCGAAAGTTGCCCAGTCTCTGATATGAGATAATTTGTGCGTAGAAAGTTTAATAAGCGCATCAATTGCTTTTGGTTTGTCTATACCTAATAACGCATGAACTAATCCTTCAATAACTAGTTCGTTTGGGGAGTCAACAAATTCGCAAAGCTTTTCTATTTGTATGTTACTTAGTTTTTCGTTGTTATGACCAATGGCATAAAATAAAGACATTAATACTTTTGGGTTGTTCTCTATGTTCAAGAGTTCAAAAAAACATTTATTGCTTTGGTCATAAAAAGGTCTTGGTGAGATACCTAATTGAGCCAAAACATCGATACCGATTCTTCTAGCTTTTGCGTCGCTGTGGTGCGTTAATTCTATAGATTTGTTTAAGACTTCTATGGTGGGTCTACTACGTAACACTCTAATGTTATTCCAGTAAGTTTTCTCAGACTTATTATTGAGTAGGCGGGAGATTAGTTTTTCTGTACTCCATTCATTTCTGCTCATAGTGATAATCTGCTTGTGAAATTAAGCAAACCTACAATGGACTTACTTTATTTTTCACCAGAACCTGCGTCTACTTTTAAAAGACTCTATCGCTTTATCAAATGAGCTTTTATTGCCTTCTTTAACTTTGCTGTAGCCTATACAAATTTTACCTCTAAAAACTTCTTTCCAATACAAACCATTGGCGTCAATTCCTTCTAACGTTAATGTGTCGCAAATTGATTTCACAGATGTTTTAGTGTAGGTAAATCTCTTCGACGACAATCCAGCTTTTTGAATATTTTCATAGTTCAAATCGCAAAGTTGATAATTTGAGAAGTAAATAATGGATGAATCCTGATAACGAAATTCTTTGTCAGTACCATATTCACCACCTGCTTCAATTCTAAATGCTGTGAAGCCTTTAGGTATTCTTGCTGTATATCTTACTTTCTGCTCTTTGCCTTGGGTATAAGTAACATAAGTGTTGAAGGATACAAATTTATTGCTACTTCTACATCCAGTAAGAAATAAAAACATTAAAAGTGACCAAAAACAATTTGCCATATTTACACTTGTGGGTATTTGCAGTTTTTTAAAGAAATTGTGGATTATCTGACTAAAATGAAAGTACCCTGCTTAATGGCTATTTATTAGCTGTAGCATCTATAATATCTTGAACGTTTCGCTTGCTGGAAGGTGAGTCCCATCCTTTGTTTATTTCTGTTCTTAGTTCTTGCAAAACAATATTAAAATCTGGAGATGTCAACTTGCCAGATTGCATCAAATGAAACTCCTTAATCCCTTTTTTGATGTCTTTTAGGATTTTCTCTTTTTCTGCTGAATTCATGTTTATAAAGTTACTAGTTTCAGGAAGGAAATTTTGTGTGCCAATGAAAAATGTAGATTATTAACAGGCGAATGAACTTAGGGATAAAAGGTTGCAAATTGATTACATAAGGAACAAAGCATATTTTGGTACATTTACCTACTAGCGCAAATGGCGCACTTATTACTTACCTAAAATAGAAAAATATGCTTCTAAAATCCACATCTGTACTGAGTATGCTACTGCTAGTAGCTATGACTGGCTATGCCAAGGTGCAGAAAAAGCAACGATTGAATATAGAAACGGCTACGGTGTTTCTGAAGGGTGCTGAACTAACCAGCCGAGCCAAAATAGCACTAGACAAAGGTGAAAACGAAATAATGCTGACCAATGTGGCAGGTAACGTGAGTAGCTCGAGCCTGGTGATACGTGCGAGCAATGGAGCCGTGGTGCAGTCGGCAGTGTTTCAGAACAACTATCTGGAGGAAGAAACATACTCGCCCATTGCTAAAAAGCTGAAAGACAGCATAGAAACTGAGAAGAAAAACAAGGCAGACGTGACCGTAAACATAGCAGTGCTAACGGAGCAAATAGCTGTGCTGCAAGACAACCGTAAGGTGAGTGGCTACAATACCGGACTGACTGTAACAGAGCTGGCGAAGATGCTGGAGCTAGTAAGCAGTAAGATGGGCAGCTACCTGACGGCAAAGAATAAACTAGAGGTGATGAAGGTGGCCATAGATGAACGGATAACGAAGCTGGAACTGCAACTAGAAGAGGAGCAAGAAAAAGGCTACCAGCCGGGTGGGCAGTTGCTAGTAAAATTCTACTCGAAAGAAGCTGTAACCTCTGATATAACAATCAGCTATCTGGTACCGGCAGCGGGCTGGACACCATCGTACGATATAATGGCAGATGATATAAACAGTCCAGTAAAGCTGTACTACAAAGCAAATGTGTTTCAGAACAGTGGTGTGGACTGGAATAATGTGCGCCTAGTACTGTCTACCGGCAACCCTGCGGAAGGTGCTGAGGCACCTTCACTGAAACCTTGGTATTTATGGTTTCGGACCTCTACTTTCCTAACCGCAGAGGATATAAAGGTTTTGCCAACCACTGAGGTGTCTGACATGGTGGGTCTTGCTCCTGCATTGTACCAGGCACAGCGAGGAAGAGGTATAGGCGCGGACCTACGATATAATAAAGCTATGGTGGGTGGAACGACAAGTGAGGTAGATAGGCAAAACTCATCGATGGATAAACATACATCGGTAGATAATACTGGGGTGAATACTACGTTTGAGATAGACCTGCCCTATACTATAACCAGTGATAGCAAAGAACAAATGGTGGCCATAAAGAAACACCTAGTACCTGCAACCTATAGATACTATGCAGCACCGAGAAAGGATAAAGATGCCTTCTTGCAAGCACTGATTACCAACTGGGAAAACTTAGACCTTTTGCCCGGGCAAACAAATGTGTTTTATGAGGGTACTTATGTAGGGCAGGGATATCTGGATATGCGCAACGTAAAAGATACTATGGCAATATCGTTGGGGCGTGACAAAAAGATAATAGTGAAACGTGAACGAGATATGAAGCTGAGAAGTGTAAAATACATAGGATCGAACGTGAAAGAAACAGAAGGCTACTCTATAACGGTGCGTAATACCCGCAAACAGCCGATAAACATAATACTGATGGATCAGTTGCCGATAAGCAATGACAAAGATATAGTGGTAGAAGACCGTGACCTGCCAGATGGCGAGTATGAAGAAACCACAGGATATGTAAAGTGGACCATGAGTGCTGTAGAGAATGTGGCTAAGGTCATAAATTTTAGCTACACAGTGAGATACCCTAAAGGCAAAAAAGTGAATGGGCTGTAGTGGCTAGTGAGGGAAAGCCCCTCATAGCCCTGAACGTACAAGAGATGCGACGCAAGCGGCGATGCCAGTAGTGCGAAAGCTGGTAGCCCCCTGTATGAACGACTACTATGAGCAAGAGTGTGACCAAAACCCAAAAGAAAAGGACAATGATGGCAGAGCAGCATTTTTTGAAAAGTATTTTTAATGTAGAGAACTTTAAGGAGGAGGACTTAGCCACTATACTGAGCCAGTATAGGCGTGTGGAGCTGGGTAAAAATGACTATTTCATAGAAGAGGGGACGACGGCGGGTTACTACTACTTTTTAGAGAGTGGCTTTGCAAGGTCTTATATCATAGATCTGGAGGGGAAGGATATTACTACTAAGTTTTTTAGCAGTACGGATATAGTGATAGACTGGCATTCTTACTTTTTTAAAACAAAATGCCGAGAACAATTTCAGGCGATAACGGCGTGCGTGGCATGGAAAATTACGTTTGCAAATTTTATGAAACTGTTCAGTATTGAGGCTTTTAGAGAGGTGGGGCGATCGCGACTGATTAATAACTATTTCGAGCTGAAGAATCACTCTGTGTCTATCATTGCCGACCCTGCAAAAGACAGGTATCTGAACCTGCTGAAATCGAAACCTGATATTGTGCAGAATGTGCCACTAAAACAAATAGCTACCTACCTGGGTATAACTGATACATCGCTGAGCAGAATAAGAAAAGAAATAGCCGAAAACAAATGAACCATTTTACACACTACATAGCGCCCCAATGGGTAGCTACTGCATTTCTGCTGACGATACCTCTACCGTTTGTGATGATAGGTATGTATGTGAGGAACATAGCCAAGGAGCTGGACAACAAATGGTTGTTTGGGAGTGTGATAGCGTTCTTTGTGGGGTATGTAACGTACATCAGTTATGGTGGTATAAATGGCTGGTACGAAGCCACTTCTTTTCCGCCTAGGGTGCTGCTGTGCACTACTTTTCCGTATGCGTTTTTGTTGTTCTTTTTTGTGGTGAATACCAAAATCTACAAAACCATAGTAGAAAACACTGCTGTAGAAACGCTGGTGCGGCTGCACTTGTTTAGGGTGATAGGTGTGTTCTTTGTGCTACTAGGCATGTATCATGCACTGCCTAAGCCATTTGCCTATATAGCTGGTGTGGGCGATATACTGACTGCTATAAGTAGTGTGTATGTGGCCAGGGCTATAGTGCAGAAAAAAAGCTATGCCAAGAGGCTGACTTATGTGTGGAACATTTTTGGCACTGTAGATATATTGTTTACGGCCATAGCGGCTAATGTCTTGACCAAAATATCGATAGATACTGGAGCTATGGGGGTGGATGTATTGGCTATATTCCCTTATTGTATTATACCAGCTTTTGCACCCCCTACTATTCTATTCCTGCACTGGTCTATTTTCAGAAAATTAAAAGAATTTTCGGTGTAACTGATTTCTTGTCCTATGGCAAGAATGGCCCCGACACGGCACTCTACATTTGTATCATTATAAACAATCAAAACAAAAAATAATGGTACAGACAAACGAATTTATGCTTGTGTTCAGATACGAACCGAACAACAACTATCAGCCAACAGAAGCTGAAATGAACGAAATGCACCAGCTGTGGGGTGCCTTTATAGGCCAGATAGCTATGCAGGAAAAACTAGTGAGCACCCATCAGCTAGGCTATGAAGGAAAACAAATACGTGCTGACAAAACTGTAGTAGAGGGCATACACGTGGCTGACAACCAGACGCTGGGTGGCAATATGATAGTGAGCGCAGGCAGCATGGATGAGGCTGTAGAAATGGCAAAGAACTGTCCTATTTTATTGATGGGAGGAACGGTAGAGGTAAGAGCAATTCAACCAATGTAAACCATTCAATAAAACTTCTAAAAAATGAAAAAGACAGTGATAACAATAGCATTAGTAATAGCAGCAGGATTGGTGGGGTTTGTAGGATATGGGTTTTATAAGGCAAGTGGACTAACAACCATTCATTTAGTAAACTCGGTTACCGTAAAGGGATCGAAAGAAGAAGTGTATGATATGGTGCGCTACCTGAAAAACTTTCCGAAGTGGTCGCCATTTTTGGCGGAAGACCCGGAGCAGAAATATGAAGTAAGGGGAACGGATGGTGCAGTAGGTGCGCAATACCACTGGGACGGCAACAAGGGTGAAGACCTGGGCTATCAGGAAATAGTGAAAGTAACGCCTATGACGTATGTGGGTATGAAGTGCGACATACAGAAGCCGTTTGTAGCTCATCCTACTTTTGAGTATTACTTTGCGGAAACGGTGAATGGTGTGGAGGTGAAACAAGAGTTCAAGCTACAATCGGGGATGGGTGATGCGTTTTTCATGTGGCTGTTTGGTGCAAAAGCAGGAATGGAAAAAACGAATAGAAAAGGGCTAGAATTGCTAAAAAAAGCGGTGGAAGGTAAAAAGTAGATTGGGTTTAGTATTTCTTACTTAGCGGGTCATCGTGCTTACAGCAACGGAGACCCGCTAAGGCATGAGTGGGGTGTGAGAAGTTGTAGTTTAGTTCACTAAGTAGTGAGGAGGATTGCAAGCGAGAAATTATATCTGCAGGCCAGTTTGGAAATTGAGCTCGAAAATGGAGCCGGGACCTGTGAAGTAAAATAAACGGTACAATGGTTTGGCTTGCTCTTCCAGTTCGTCAATTACAGTGCCTCTGAGGCCAGCTTTGACCGTTAAGAAAAAGGCACCTCGAGAGTATCTACGACCCACACCCGCCGAACCGCCATAATAAAGGAGATAATCCCAGGTGATGTTTTTGGGGTAATCGAAAAACATCATGTTATCGCCTTCGAAGGCAGCAAGACCATAAAACCCGCGTAAGTAGTAGAAATTCTGATAGGACCACTTTCTGTGTATGGAGTGTTCGTAATGTCTGTTTTGATAAATACGGAGGTCTAGGTCGGTCATGGCGCCGGGATAGGCACCATTATAGATGTAGTAAGACGCCATGTAGGAAAAATTGCCTAGCCTATGCTCTACCCCACCGCCTACCTTGGCTGCTGCGCCTAGAGGATTGCTGAATGTAAATGCAGTGCGGTAAGGTTTGTAATATGAAACCTGATCCCATTTGGAGTACTGAGCATGAACTACTATAGCAGAGAAAAGAAGTGCAAGGGTAAAGGGTAGAAATTTCATTAGAATATGTATTGGGAGTATGTATACATTAAAAAATGACCACAAATGTAGGCAGTAATTATGAAATTCAACAAACTAGTTTTGAATATATGAAGCATAAAAACTACCTGCAATGAGAAAACATGGAATGATGAGGAGGTGTGTAAACAGGCAATATCAACAAAACTTTATGGAATGTAGCTGTTTTTGGTTCTATAGCATGTAATGATAGTCTGCTACCTTTGTAGACAATACTAAGATAAAACGTTTTATATGAGTAGTAATGAGAGAGCTGCCTCGTCTGGCAGTATTAATAAGCTACGTACCGGGCTGAATGTGGGTATGGGCGTGGTGTATGTGGTGCTGGGTGTGCTGGTGCTGGGTATGCGTGTGTTTGGCACTATAGCGCTGCCACCAACGGCGGCGTATGTGCTGGGGGGAGTGATGATACTGTATGGGGGATTCAGGGTATATAGGGGCATAGCTGATATAAGAAATAACAACAGAAACGATGAATAACCGTGCGCAACCGTGCACAATAGCCTAATGCCATAGAAACATGCCACTTATATATGGATGCAGAAGCTATGTAGTAAAAAGTAGTAAAATACAGGCTTGTAGATAGCTGTTAAATTATTGTTACAGTAGATATAATGGTCTGTATTCTTAAAATTTATTGAGTAAAATTGCGTTCCTTATGTATAATAGTGGAAAGTTTTTGATAATATGTATGTTGTTCTTTTTATCATCGTGCGATGATAGACCAGCACCACCCGATACGCTGGGTAAAGGAGAAATAGACATAAGTGTAGACGAAACCTACAAGCCAGTGATGGAGCTGCAAAGCAGGGTGTTTGATAGTAGCTTTCCGGATGCTAAAGTGCATGTACACTATAAGCCAGAGTCGGAGTGTTTTAAAGATTACTTTGACGGAAAAGCGAGAATAATACTGGTGACCCGTGAGTTGAGTGAAAAGGAGAAGGAATTGTGTAAACAGCGCAAGATTTTCCCTACAGAACTAGGACTGGCAAGAGATGCAATAGCGGTGGTGCTGAATAATGAGTCGGGGGATACGCTGCTGGATATGGCTACCCTGAAGGGTATACTGACGGGAGCGTACAAAACACCGTACACAGTGGTGTTTGACGACCAAGCATCGAGCACAGTAAGGTTTATACTAGACTCTGTACTGAAGGGTGAGGCGCTGGGCAAAAATGTGTTTGCGGCAAAGGGAAACTATGAGGTGGTAGACTATGTGGCTAAGAACCCAATGGCAATAGGATTTGTGGGGCTGGGTTATGTGAGCGATTCTACCGACCCTAACAACACAGGTGCATTCACAAAAAGTGTTAAAGTTGCTGCAATAAAAAACGAGAAAACAGGGGAGTTTTTGCAGCCATATCAGGCGTATATAGCTCTAAAAAGCTATCCGCTGACGCGCAACCTGTACTACATAAACAGTGAGAGCTATCCGGGTCTTGGCACGGGATTTGCAAATTTCTTAAGTCAGCAGCGGGGGCAATTGATATTTTTTCATCAGCACCTGTTTCCTACACGATCAGAGATGATAATAAGGGATGCGCAGATAAATACTAATTAACTATTTTAATCAAACAATAAAGTTCCATGAGTTACAACATGAAAAAAGTAATGATGATGTTTGCATTTGCAGCCTTTGGTTGCAATGCTATGGCGCAGGATGCGGCTGTGAAGAACGGCATAAAGTTGTATAATTATCAGAAGTATAAATCGGCACAGAGTGCACTGACACCACTGGCCGACAAAGACCCACTTGCCAACTACTATCTGGGGCTGGTGCAACTGGAAATGGGCAATATAGCAGGAGCTAGTGCCACATTTGCGAAGTTTCCGGCTGACCTTGCCAACATATCTGGTACTGCACGTGTAGCATTTGCGAACAAAGATGTAGCAAATGGTAACAGAATAGCTAAAGAACTGGCTGCTAAGGCAAAAAAGAAAGAATGGATGCCGCAGAAATATGCTGCTGATGCTATAACGTATAGCGAGGGTGGCGACTACAACCAAGCTGTAGCATGGTATAAGGACGTACTGGCAAAAAACGCTAGTGGTGACAACACTGAAACACACATAGGGCTGGGTGATGCAATGCGCAAAATACCTGGCGGTGGCGGTGAAGCCATGAACAACTATGAAATGGTGACTGAAAAAGACAAAACCAATTCACTGGGTTTCTCTAGGATAGGTGACCTGTGGTATGAAGCCCGCAACTACCAGAGCGCACTAGACAACTATGCACGCGCTAAAGAAGCTGACAATGCTAACCCACTGCCCTACAAGGCATTGGCTAACGCCTACACCCGCTCTGGTAAGTATAAAGTGGCTCTGACCAATCTGGAAGAATACCTGTCGCACTCTGACAACACACCAGATGACCAACTGGAGTATGCACGCGCGCTGTACCAGGCACAGAGCTACTGCGATGCTGCTAAACAAGCTGAAAAATTGCTGAACGGACAAACAGATGCTAACAAAGCTACTGAGCTGACGGGTATACTGGGTTTTTCGCAGATAAACTGTGGTGACTCTGTGCAGGCACTGAACAATCTGCGTAAGTACTTCGGGATGCAGGATGCTAAGAAAATACTGCCCGGTGCATATATAGAGTACGGTAAACTGTTTATGAAAATGGACATGTTGGATTCGGCAGGGTTTTATTACTCAAAAGGTATAAGTGGTGATACTGCACGCAACAAAACTGATGTGTACAGAGATGTAGCAGAAGCATTTAAGAGCAAAAAAGAATATTGCAAATCGGCTGAGTGGTATAGCAACTTGGTGCATGCCAACCCAGAAGCACAGGCGGCTGACTATGTGTGGCGTGTGATCATGTATTACTACTGCAAAGACTGGGGTAATGCAATGACTGCGGCTAATGAATTTGAGGCGAAACACGGTACTACACAACCATCGGCTTACTACTGGCAGGCACGTGTAGCAGCTGCGATAGACTCTGAAGCTACAACAGGACTAGCTACACCTCACTTTGAAAAATGGCTGGAAAAAGTAGGTCCTAACTACGAGAAAAAGAATGACCTGAAAGTGGCTTATGAATACATGATGTATGTGAGCTTCAACAAAAAAGATAAAGAGAACCTGAAACTGTATAAAGAGAAAATACTGGGTATAGAGCCTAACAGCAGCAAGGTGAAAATGGTAGAAGACCTGGAAAAGCAGTCGGCGGCACCACCCAAGAAGCCCGCTGCACCAGCTAAGAAATAAATAACCTGCTAATAATCCTTAAAATAGCCCCATATATAATGGGGCTATTTTTTTTAGGCTTATTTTTAGGGTGCGATTGCAGATGCGATCATAAAACTGCCCATGACAAAACTGACATCTATTATGTTACTGCTGCCCCTAAGTGCCCTGCTGCTAAGCGGCTGTGGCAATGCTGGCAGTACGAAACAAAACATAAATGAGATGACCAATGCCATAGGCCGTAAAACTATGGTGGAGGAATACCCCAAGGTGCCGGGCGATGAACTGCTGGAAGAAATGCCGGGCAACATACTGTATAGCGACCTGTGCCGCAGGTATACCCAACACCTAGCCAACCTGAAAGCTGCTACCGACAGCGATAATGTGAAACTGGTGGTGCTGGTAATGACACCTGAGGTAGGTAAGTTTTATACTGTGGCTAATATGTATGGTATACCGTATATACAACAAATATGCACCAACCTGAAGATAGACATAAGTGATATAACGCCAGCAATAGCAGAGTGGTCGGCGGTGAATGATGGACGGCGCGACCCTGTGGTGGGCGACTGGTCGAGGGCGGGTGCGGCATATGCGGCACAGTGTATGGCAGAGGTGATAAGGAAAAACATGGGTTATAAGAGTGGGTTGACGTTTCAGGACAAACAGCGACCTGCTACACTGGGCGACTGTGTAAAGGAGACCAAAGAAGAAAAGGATGAAGAGGGCACACCCACCCGCCGCAAAACATGGAGGGTATCTATCAACAAACAAGGATTGCGAAGTGATGAAGAACTAAGATTCCCGAAGACGAGGCAGCGGGTGGTGCTGCTGGGTGACTCTAGGGTGCTGAACCCCTACCTTGATGATGACTACACGATAGCGTATCTGCTGCAGCGACAGTTTGAGAACATAGAAATAGTGAATGCTGGCTATGACAACTACTGCATGGACGACTACCATACGCTCTATACCGAAAAGACCCGGTATGCAGAGCCTGATGTGGTGATAGTGTGTACTAATGGTGGTGATATAACAGACGAATACTTCAGCCACCGCAACCGGTACTCGCGCAACAGGAAGTGCTATAAACCAACCGATGGAGAAGTGGAATTTTACAAAAAAGCATACAGCAAGCCGAAGGAGAAACTAATAAATCTGTAAACAAATGGAACCAACACTAGAAGAACTGAAATACCCTATAGGCAAGTATGAACGCCCCGAAAACTACACTGCGGAGCTGATGGAGGAATGGATAGCGTATATACGTGCGCTGCCATCGTGGATGGATGTGTGTATAGAGAACCTAGACGCACCACAGTTTGAAGTGCCCTATAGGCCGGGTGGCTGGACGATACAGCAGGTGGTGCACCATGTGGCAGACAGCCACATGAATGCCTACATAAGGCTGAAACTGGCACTGACAGAAGACAACCCTACTGTGAAGCCCTATGACGAAAACGCATGGGCTGTGCAGCCCGATGTAGCCTCTGTGCCGGTAAACGTATCTGTGACGCTGCTGCACGCACTGCACCGCCGTATGGTGGCTGTGCTGGAGCAAATGAACCCAGCCGACTGGACCCGCACCTATTACCACCCTGAGAAGGGGCGGTCGTTTCCGCTATGGGAGATGGTGGCACTGTATGCGTGGCATGGCAAGCACCACACTGCCCATATTATGAGCCTACGCCAAAGAATGAACTGGTAGTATTAACAAATGGATAGGGTAATTGTTAATCACGATTCACAATCATTATTTTTGGGAATTAGGCATTAACTTAGCATCATAAAAGTGTACCAACATGCAATCAATGACGCAAAACTTCGTTTATCTTCATAGCTATCTGCGCTATTTTTTACTGCTGTTTGCGGTGATAGTAGTAATACAGAGCCTGCTGGGTATGATGGGCAACAGGAAATTTAAGCCTGTGAACAAGCAGATGGCCCTGGCTTTGCTGATATTTTGCGATTTGCAGTTGCTTATAGGCGGCTACCTGTATTATGCCAGAGTAATAGCTACTGGTATGCTGAGCTCTCCGGGTGTGATGAAAGATCCTGCTAGCCGCTTCTGGGCAGTGGAGCATAGTACTTCTATGGTTATAGCTCTGATACTGGTGCATGTGGGCTATGCTGTGACCAAAAAGAACATGGACGATGACCGCAAGTTCAAAAAACTGTTTTGGTGCTCGTTTATAGCATTGGGTATATTTATGGCTATGATACCCTGGCCAGGCAAGCAGGTAGTGGGCAGACCTTTGATTCCACACATGGCACAATAACACATGGTGGTAAAAAAACTGCTACAGCCACTGTATGCTGTGTACGCTGCGTCTACGTTTTTGGCGGGTTTACTGGTTTGTTTTCCTTTTTTTATGCTGCTGGCGGCTGGCAACGATATTGTGTATCGTAGGACCATATACCGTATAGTGCGGGTGTGGGCGCAATGCTGGCTACTGATAACTGGTATGCCTGTGCGTGTGCTGGGTAGCCGCCCCAACAGTGGCAGGCATGTAATAGTGGCCAATCATATTTCTTATCTGGATACGGTGATCCTGTTTCCGGCACTGCCGGGTTACTTCAGGGCACTGGGTAAAAAAGAATTTAGCAAGGTGCCACTGCTGGGTTTTCTGTACCGGCAGATAGCTATAATGGTGGACCGCAGTAGCACCGAAAGCCGCGCCAAAAGCATGAAGCTGATGTGGCGGGTGCTGAAAAGGGAGAGTGATATACTGATTTTTCCGGAGGGGACTTTTAACGAAACGGGTGCACCACTGAAATCGTTTTATGATGGTGCGTTCAGGCTGGCTATCACTAGCCAAACACCTATACTGCCGATGGTTTTTCCGGATACGGTGAAGCGGTGGCACTACAGCGGCTGGTGGAAACTATGGCCGGGCAGGAACAGGGCTATTTACCTGCCTGCCATAGCCGTAACGGGCATGACGATGGATGACCTGCCCAACCTGAAACAACAGGTGTATGAGGCTATGGAGGCAGAACTGGTGAAATATGGATATCCGGGGTGAGGGGGGTAGCTCTGAAAATTGAGATTGTATAGGTAAGAGGTTTTTGGCTACAGTTTATCACAGCAACTTATTAACTATTACCCTTTAGCTGATTACTTTCTTTTTGGTAATTTAAGGTACGGAGGTAAAATTCCTTTTTTTGCTGGTCTGCATCTAGGAGAATAGAAAGGTCTAAAACAATATTTGTTGCATTGCACAGGTTCTTTTCAAACAATTCTAAATACCCTGATTTTTTAGCTGTTTCGTGCCAGGGGAACCCTTCTCTGTGCGTTATTTCTATCAGTTTTTGAGTAGGGGTATCTTTAAACGTTTCGACAACAAATTCTAAAACCCACATATCGCTGTCTGAAAATTCATCGTCGTTAAATGTAGCATTGGGTAGGATGGCGACTGCATCTTCTCCTTCAAATTTTTTGCTAATGTAGCTACTCAAAAGGGAGGTTTCAGCAGTGATGTCGATATAAATATCTTTAACAACAGGTCCTAATTTCCACATCTGAAAATCAACTCCAAAAAATGGGATTCCATTTTTTCTGACTGATATTTCCTCTATAAGATACAGCAATTTTAGTGCCTTTGTCTTGTAAAGAGGCTGAATGTTTTGGGACAAGTATATAAACGAGTTACCCATCTTTTCTATCTGAGAAGTGGTAAGAGGATGCTCGTTATATTCTTTTAAAACTAAATTCACCATTCAAAATTAAACTATAATACTTGAATGCTGTGCAAATTGGATTAAAATTGTGGATAACTACTGCTGTATTGTAGCTGGTATAGTAGCGGCAGAACTGGTGAAATATGGGTATCCGGGGTGAGGGGGGATGTAGTATATAAGACCAACCGTTTTTTATACACAGATATTTCCTTACTTTTATAAATAAAACCACCCTATATGCCACGTCTGCTATTATCTTTATTGCTACTGCTCTGTAGTTATTTTCCTGTATTCGCACAAGACTACAATTGGGTAAGAGGTGGAGGCAGTACACAAACATTTTCAATATCATCTGATCAGGAAACAGTATCGTTTATGTGTACCGACCAAAATGGCAATATATATGCACTGAGTAAAGTAGGAATATATCCTGTAACTGCCGATACATTTTACTGGCCTGGGGGAATAGGAAGTTCTCAAAGCATTTTGTTCACCAGTCACAATTGCAATGGACAAATGCGGTTTGCAAAGTTGATAACTGGAACTGGGAATTTCCCTAATGGTGTTGTAGCAGATAATATGGGGCATGTGTATATTGGCTTTGATGGTTATCATAGTAGTACTAATCCATTAAGAATAAGATATGACACCACAATATTATCTTATATCAACAATAGAGATGCTCTTGTGCAGTACGATACATCGGGGAATCTTAATTGGCTACGATTTATAGGTGCTGATTTGTACACTACCAGAATAGGTACAGGAGGAAGTAATAATTTTTTAGCTTTAGATGGCAGTCAAAAACCACACTTTGTTATTTATGCTAATTATGGTGTCACGCTTACACCTACTTATACTACAGACAGAAAAGGTTTTTATGATCACGCATACGATGTTTCAGGAAATTTGCTAAGTGTTAATAGGTTAGATTTGGATAGTACTTTAGCTATTTATGGGTTAGATATCGACAAAAGCAGCAATAAACTATATGCATATGGATTAAGAAGCCCAACATTTGCTTCATTGCCACAATATCCATTCTTGACGGCTTTAGATACAGTAAGAAACAGCATTTGGTTTGAACATATAGTAAATCCTATTTATCCTGGAGGATGCGCAATTGGAGGTATCACTACTGATGGATTGGGTAATATCTACACCTCCCCAAATGCCTATCGTGCATTCATATACCGCGGAGACACTATTTGGAATGATATGGTCACTTCTGGCTCAGCAAGTATGACTTCAGTAATGAAATTAGATACTTCAGGAAATAAAAAATGGATCAGAAAATATAATGGTAATTCAGGAGCAAACAGTTTGTTAGGTGTCACTTGTATGCCCAATAATAAGATTGGAGTAGTGGGTTCGTTTGCTAATAGAGTAGCATGTGGTACTGACACTATGGTTTCCTATACTGGAGAGGGACAGAATGGATACTTTAGCATATTAGATAGTGCTGGGTATGTACAGGAATTTGAGCAACTACACGGAATAGGCTTTTACGATAACATTAATGTATGTGCATCAGACCGTAAAGGTAATTTGTATTTGGGTGGCAAGGTAGAAAACAATATTTGGGGTGGCAGTATAGCACCCTATACATCTGTGGGTGGCGATAGTGATTATTTTATAATGAAGTATGGTGTAGATTGCAATTGTACCTACATCCCTAATGCCAACTACACCTACATAGGCTCAGAGCTAAGCCGCAGCTTTACCTACACAGGCACTACTACAGGTATAGACAGTATCAGGTGGTTCTTTGGCGATGGTAGTACAGCATCGGGCTTTACAGCAGTGCATACTTATACTTCATCTGGCACTTATACTACCTGTGTAAAGGTATATACTGGTTGTGGTAATGATATGCGTTGCAAAGAGATTACGGTAGCCTGCACCACACTACCTGTAGCAGCCTATGCTGATACCGGCAACTATGTGCGTGGGTTCGTGTATACAGGTACTACATCGGCCTACTACGACAGTGTAAAATGGTATTTTGATGATGGCTTTACCGATACAGGACTTGCAGTAACACATACCTACGCGGTGGCAGATACCTACAATGTATGCGCAATAATATATACCAGTTGCGGAAAAGATACATTTTGCAAGTCGATAATTATCAACGACACTACTACTACCGTACATACATTAACTACACCTGATTATACTATTAGCGTGTACCCGAATCCGGCTAGACAACAACTGATGATATCGTCTACTGCGCCTATACGTTCGGTAATTATATACAATACTATGGGTCAGCTATTGCTGCAATATAGACCTAATGCAGCTACACATTTAGCTGATGTGAGCAA
>CAZRPA010000069.1:0-381 GCA_964601855.1 uncultured Flavipsychrobacter sp.
TATTTGCAGAAAAATATCAAGTTAGCTTAGTAGAAGGGAATAAAATTGAATTTTAAACGCATACTAATAATAAATCACAATATGAATTTCTCCACACACAGTTTCACCAATCAGCGTGCATTGATACGCGTAGATTTTAATGTGCCTATAAAAAATGGCGTTATCACTGACGATACTCGTATGCGCGCAGCATTACCTACTATCAGCAAAGTGCTTGCATATGGTGGTAGTGTAGTATTGATGAGCCACTGGGGTCGTCCACTGAAGGATATAGAGAAGAAACCACACCTTACTCTTGCCGACTTCACTCTTGCTCCAGTTGCTGCTCACTTGTCTACTCTATTGGGTATCCCAGTTCAGTTTGCTATAGACTGTATAAGC
>CAZRPA010000069.1:391-19763 GCA_964601855.1 uncultured Flavipsychrobacter sp.
GGACTTCGGCGCACCCGTTCACGTATCTCAGTGATGATGCGGCCAGCATGGCTGCCAAACTGAAAGCCGGAGAAGTGCTACTATTAGAGAATTTGCGCTACTACAAACAAGAAGAAAAAGGCGATAAGGACTTTGCAGAAAAACTGGCAAAACTAGGCGATGTTTATGTCAATGATGCCTTTGGTACAGCACATAGAGCACATGCCTCTACAGCGGTAATAGCTGAGTTTTTCCCAGGAGATAAGAAAATGTTTGGGTTGCTGATGGAAGGCGAAGTAAAAGCTGCTGAAGAAGTAATGCACAACAACAGAAAGCCATTTACCGCTATTATAGGTGGTGCTAAAGTGTCTGACAAAATACTGATCATAGAAAATCTGTTGGATAAAGCTACCGATATCATAATAGGTGGCGGCATGGCTTATACCTTCTTTAAGGCGCAAGGTGGGCATATAGGCAATTCACTATGCGAAGACGATAGACTAGATATGGCTTTGGACTTGCTGAAAAAAGCAGCAGACAAAGGTGTATGCATACACCTGCCTTCCGACAGTATTCTGGCCGATAAATTTGCTGCCGATGCCGCTACTTCATCATCACTAAGCAATGAAATTCCCGCTGGCTGGATGGGACTAGATATTGGCCAAATGGCTATAACTCAGTTTTCCAAGATAGTAAGCGAATCAAAAACCATATTGTGGAATGGCCCTATGGGTGTTTTTGAAATGGATAAATTTCAGCATGGCACTAAAGCCATAGCTATGGCTGTTGTAGCTGCAACCGCCAATGGTGCTTTCTCGCTGGTGGGCGGTGGAGATAGTGTTGCCGCGGTCAACAAATTCAATCTAGCAGACAAAGTAAGTTATGTATCTACTGGTGGAGGTGCTATGCTCGAGTTTTTTGAAGGCAAAACGCTTCCTGGTATTGCAGCTATAAAAGGCTAATAATAGGTCTATAATACGCACAAATATGGGGCTATCTTTCACGGATAGCCCCATAATATTTTATATTACTAGCGTCAAAACACACAATATTTATAACATTATGTTGTTCATTCAACAACCAGTTTCAATAAATAAAAATAACATAAAATTCTGATTATCAATCTATTAAGTACTCACAACCAAATTATTAGTTTAGTTGTGTACTATAAACACTGGCACATCGGCAGTTTTAAGTACCAGCTCTGTTGTGCCAGGCTTAAAGAAGCGAGATACTGCACTTCTACCAAACGAACCAGCTACCAATAGTTTATTGTTATCATCGTTTTCCATGAAGTAATTGAATAGAACATCTCTAGCATTACCCACTAATGTTATTTGGCGATAACCCGGACAATGTAAATCCATCCATTCTGTAAAGGAGGGATGGTGTGACGCGATTATGGTATCTTTACCACCCTCTTCAGAAATATTGATTACTACAATTTTGGCAGTACACAATGAAGGCAACATATATGCAAACTGCCTTATAGCAAAAGATGCAGACTTACTACCATCGAAAGCAATAATAACTTCATCAATATTCTGAAACCGCTCTGGCGACAATAACACAGGACATTCAGCAGCAGCCAATAAATTGTATATGAATACTGTTGGCACAGCCTGTTCACCATCGAAAGATAGAAGGGGGGATACAATCATCATATCGCAATAACGACTTTCGGTTTTCAATATTTCAGCAGGAATACCTTGTTTCACTATTGCATTACCAGTAATATTGTGCCGTGCGCAACCTTGCATAAATGCTGCCACACTAGCATCTGTGGCATCTTGAATTTTCTGTTTTTCTTCGGCAGTAAGCACTATTTCTTCCACATAAAACTGCCCTGCTATGATGTTCATGCCAGGGTCGTTGATGAAGCTAGTATCTTGTATAAATAGCCCCGTAAGTGTAGATCCTGAGTGACGGACTATGCTTGCTGAAAAATCAAGAGCCTCTGGTGTAAAATGCTGCGCATCGAAAATCTGAACTATTCTTTTCATGGTATGTGATTTTGCTATTTGGTTATAACTAAGAACAAGCAATGTTATTTACAAAATACGCTACCAGCTATGATTGATGTCAGCCTTATTTATGAGTGGTATCAGTTACTGATTTTCTTACATTGTTCTTGCGTTTTTCTAATTTTCTGAAATACCCTCTAAACAGAAAATTCTTTTTCAATGCTTGCATACTTTCTTCAAATGCTGCCGTTCCTTTTTCTACATTATTCAAACTAGTATTTACAGATTTCACCATTGCAGGGTCTTTAAGTAGTGCATGCACCACCCCATTGCCATTTTCTATGCTACGGTGCGTTACAGTAGCTATGCTATCTAGCTTTGCCAGCACTTCTACAGATTCTTTTGATGCTGCATTGATATTCGCCACAGCAGCTTTCAGGTTGTTTGCCACCGTATCATTAGCAATAATTGCACCTACAGCACCATTTCCTGCCTTTGCATCTTTTATCACAGCTAGCAGCGATACAGACATTTCATTAATGTTTTCGGTGGCTATTTGTAAGTTATGCATTGACAAGCGCAACCCATCTGACAGTGTAGTATCATTCAATATTCGCCAAAGCGCTTTACTTTCATTTATACGGTTTACGGTTGTAATGAGATTTCCAGATATAACTTCTACATTGTCATTAGTATTTGATAGTGTATTAAGCATATCATCTGTTACTAATAGATTTTTGGTTAGTAATAGTTCACCTTCTTCTACAGCATCGGCGGGAAAACGAGCAGGAGTAATATTTATGACTTTATTGCCCATAAGTCCTTCATTGCCTATACTCACTAGCGCATTTTTTCTTATAAAGGGTTTCATTTCATCTTCTATCAGCAAGTCTACCTCTATAGTAGTATCATTGATAATAGTTATTTTATTAACGGTACCTGCCTGTATACCTGAGTATCTGATATTGTTACCTGCCATAAGTCCGTTTACGTTTGTAAAACGTGCCCTTAAGTGAAAAGTAGACCCAAATAAACTCTGGTTTTTGCCAATCAGATATAATGATACTACAAGTATGAGTACACCAGCAGTTACTAATAATCCCAGTTTTATATTATCAGCCGTTTTGTTTGCCATAGGTCATTATTCAAAAAATTGTTTAATATTTTGATCTTTCGATCGCTGCAACTCATCATAAGTACCTAGTGCATAGCATGAGCCATCTATCAGCACTGCTATTCTATCGGCAGTGCGCTCTACGCACTTCATATCATGCGATATTATTATTGATGAAGTATTATAAATGCGCTGGATCTCGGTCATTAATGTGCTTATTTCTTTACCCGTCACAGGGTCTAGTCCAGTTGTAGGTTCGTCATACAGCATAATTTCCGGGTTCAGAATAAGAGTACGTGCCAGTGCCACTCGCTTTTGCATACCACCAGATAGCTCAGAAGGCATCATTTCAACAGTATGAGCTAATCCCACATTGGTGAGTGCCTCCATTACCCGTTTATTGGCTTCTTCTTTACTTATATTCTTCAAATGATGCCTCATAGGAAATTCCAGATTCTCTCGTACGGTCATTGAGTCGTACAAAGCGTTACTCTGAAAAAGAAAACCCACATGAGCCCGCATTGCATCTAATCCTTCATGGTCTAGTTGACTCGTTTCCTGACCTAGTATATTGATGTTACCACTGTCTGGCATATACAATCCTATTAGGCATTTTATCAATACAGATTTTCCGCTACCCGACCTGCCAAGCACCACAATACTTTCGCCCCTACGCAGCTCTAGACTAAAATCGTTGAGCACTACCCTACTTCCAAACTGCTTGCGAAGGTGGAAAATACGAATAACAGGTTCGTCAAGTGTATATATAGTCTCAGTGTTCAATTTTATAAATACTACTTTTTGTTAGTTAAGTCCCAAAAGGTCTGTTATTTGTACAGTTATAAGATCTATGATAAAAATTAGCAAAGAAGATATTACTACAGCAGCATTAGCAGACTTTCCTACACCTTCTGTACCCTTCTGCGAGTTGTAGCCTTTATAACAACCTATGATTCCGATAGCAAAACCAAAAAACACGGTTTTTATCATTGCAGGCAATACATCACTAAAACTCAATGTTTGGAATACCTGAAAGAAAAACAAAGTGAGGCTGGTATGGCTTTTGATATTGACTCCCAAATAGGAACCATAAAGCGAAATAGCATCGGAAAGAACCGTAAGTACAGGCAACATAATTGTGGTAGCCAATACTCGGGTCACTACAAGATACCTAAACGGATTAGTACCAGAAACTTCCATAGCATCTATTTGCTCGGTCACCTTCATAGAGCCAAGCTCTGCACCTATACCTGAGCTTATCTTGCCGGCAAAAATAAGTGCAGTAATAACAGGTCCTATCTCTCGTACTATAGCCAACCCTACCATCACCGGCAACTGTGCCTCTACACCATATGACATAAGTGAAGGGCGTAACTGCATTGTAAGCACTAAACCCATAATAAAGCCAGTAATGCCTATAAGCGGAAACGACTGTACACCTATAACAAAACACTGCCTTATAAACTGCCTCCATTCCTGTCGCGGATGAAACAGCTCGCCAAAAAAACGAGAAACGAATAGAGCCATGGAGCCAGCCTCGCGAAGAAAGTCTGCTATATTAACTGGTAACTTCATTTTATGGCTTTATGAGTGGTACAGGCGCAAGGAGCAAAGATAAGTAGTCAGTAAAATTAGTAAAGTGACTACCGTCAGGCATTGCGCCTTATTGAATGTCTACTTTTGACGCTTATATCAGCATAATCCTAAAAGCTACACAAAATACAACATTTATAGCCAATATATACCCTAACATTAACAGCAGTACAGCTATAAAAACAGATAACTTTACACTACAATCGAAGTAACACAGTCAAAATCATCATGTCCGCAAAACTAGAATACACTTCTGCCAAAGAGGCAGTGAATCTAATACAATCAGGAAATAGAGTTTTTTTGCATGGTAGTGCTGCAACACCTATCGCACTAATAAATGCACTGCTGAAAAGAGCAAATGAAATAAACAATGTGGAGATTGTAGCTATATCGACATATGGAGCTATTGACTGGAATCACCCCGAGGTATTAAATAGCTTTTATCTAAACTCTTTGTTTGTGTCTGACAACGTAAGAGGTTGGGCTAATAGTGGAAATGGCGGATATGTACCAGTTTTTCTAAGTGAGATACCACAACTGTTTGAGAAAGGAATTCTGTCACTTGATGTGGCTATGGTACAAGTATCGCCACCCGATAGCCATGGATATTGTACACTTGGTACATCGGCAGATGTGGCTATTAGTGCCGTAAAAAACGCTCGATTAGTAATAGCTCAGGTAAACCCTCAAATGCCTAGAGTATTAGGTGAGGGGTTTGTGCATGTATCTAGGTTTGCAGCTGCCATTTGGGAAGACACGCCATTACCGGAGGTAAACTACAGTGCCAAAACAGATGCTGTGACCGACAGTATAGGCAGACAAGTAGCGTCACTTATAGAAGATGGTGCTACACTACAAATGGGTATAGGTGCTATACCCGATGCTGTGTTGCGACAACTGATGCACCACAAAAACCTAGGTGTTCACACAGAAATGTTCTCAGATGGCATTATACCACTTGTACAAAGTGGGGCTATTAACAATAGCCTGAAAAAAGTAGAACCCGGCAAAATAGTGAGCTCATTTATTCTCGGAACCAAGAAGGTATACGACTTTGTACATGATAACCCATATGTAAACTGCATGAATGTATCGTTTGTAAATGATACCCATATCATTCGCAAGAACCCAAGGGTAGCTGCTATCAACAGTGCTATAGAAATAGACCTCACCGGGCAAGTATGTGCTGACTCCATAGGCACGTATCAATACTCGGGAATAGGTGGGCAAATGGATTTTATGCGAGGTGCTGCCCTCAGCGATGGTGGTAAACCTATCATAGCGCTGCCCACCACTACGAGTAAGGGAATATCGAGAATAGTACCACAACTAAAACCAGGTGCAGGTGTAGTGACCACCAGAGGACATATACACTATGTGGCTACAGAGCAGGGTGTAGTAAACCTATATGGAAAAAATATGGAGCAACGTGCAAGACTGCTGATAGGCATAGCATCACCATTACACCGAGAATCACTGGAAAAAGCATTTTTCGAACGTTTTGGAAAGTTGATGTAATGAAATTTCACAATTAATACAGCTTTGCACAAGGCAAAACGTTGACAATCAAAACCACGTATACATCATTAAACCAAATACACGAAAATTACTTTGGTGAACGATTAATACTCTATAAAACCATTAGTCAGCTTGCTTTATTCAAACTTATTTTTCTGCAATTTTGTTAATCATACCTTTAAATATAAATTCATGAAAAGGAAGTACTGAATACCAGTATAATCTACCCATTACTCCTAGCGGTCTGAAAGTTGCTGTTTGGGTTAATACATTGTTTTTATCAATCTTAAATTCCAACCAGGCCTCACCTGGAAGTTTCATCTCTGCAAACAGAAGCAACCGTTTTTCTTCTTTGTTTGCTATCAATACTCGCCAAAAATCAAGTGCATCTCCAGATTCTAATTCTGTATCACTTTTCCTTCCACGCCTCATTCCCACACCACCTGATAGTTGATCTAGAAATCCTCTAATTTTCCAAAGCCAATTTCCGTAATACCACCCTTTTTTACCACCTATAGCCCATATTTTATCTAGTGAAGCAGTACTGTCATTTAATGTTACAGAGCGAACATCCTTAAAACACCCATTTGTTGGCACTTCTATGAATTTAGAAATACCACTTTTGAAAATCTTACTGGTCTGTGCATCTTTCCAACTAGATAAAACTTGATTTTGCTCAATTCTATCAAATGCCATTTCAATAGCTTTTTCGTATTTGATGAGTTTTATACCAAGCAGACTAGCTAAATTATTGGGTCTACATATTACTTCGATTTTCATGCTATTCACCAGATTTTTTGCTAATGCATAAGAAGTAGCCGTAACGAAATATAACCAATATGATGAAATTCTGGGTGTCATAACCGGCACTATTACTATTCGTCTCTTTAATCCTCGTTTTTTAGCGAACAATAATAACATTTCTCTATAACTCAATATATCGGGACCGCCTATATCGTAACTTTTATTGTAAGTTTCTTCCACACCAATTACCCTATACAAAAATTCAATTACGTTTCTTATGGCTATAGGTTGGCATTTTGTCATTAACCAGCGAGGAGTGATCATAAAAGGCAATTTCTCTACCAAATCTCTAATAATCTCAAACGAAGCACTGCCTGATCCTACTATTATTCCAGCTTTTAAAGTTGTAAGTGCGAAACTAGAGTCTGATAAAATTGATTCTACATTTTTCCTAGACGACAAATGCTTTGATAACTCAGTGGCATTACTAATACCACTCAAGTATATAACTTGCTGGGCTTTAGTTTGTTCAATTCTATCTTTAAAGTTATTGGCACAAATCTCTTCCATATTTTCAAAATCACCTGTCTGAGTAGACATAGAATGAATAAGATAATAAGCCACATCAATATCATTAGGTATTTTTTGCAAACTATCTACATTCAAAAAATCTGCTTCAATCACTTGTAAACTCTCATAAGAATATTTTTTTCTGTTGAATCTATTTTTATCTCTTACACAACAAACTACTTCATGTCCTTCTGCTAACAATACGGGTAATAACCTCTGTGCAATATACCCCGTAACACCTGTCAATAATATTTTCATGTTCTTGTATCAGTAATAATGTTATATCCCAGCTGCAAAGTTGCTCTTAAATAAATTAAGTATAAACCTAATTCAATTTCAAAAAAGTGCTGTATGCAGAAATATATTAAGTTGGTGGTATGAAGCTAATCACTAAGAAAGGAAAGAATAAAAAACTAGCAACAAATCAACTCAAGAAAAACCAATTTTAATGAAGGTAACAATTATCGTTGAAAGAACAACACAGGTTATCAAGCAGACACACCCAACAGTATAGCGGATTCAATTATCTAAAAAAGTACCGAGTAACAATTTTTGATATCTTAGCCTTGGGTGAAGGAAACGGGAGAATATATAGTGACACGAATAGGACTGGAGGAAGATGATTCTAAATAAACAGACAAATTTATCTTAGCAATCCCACCAAGACTTACCGAACGAAAAGTACAACTATGGACAGTGACGAATTAAAGGGATAGAATATATTGTACAGAACAACTAAGCCTATAAAGGACAATCTAGGAAGACTAAAACAACTAGAAATTGTGGCAAAAGAAGATTGAAAATAATAGTAAAAATGCTATTGCAGTAATTTTCTTACAATACAAAAGCCTACGTATCTGCGTAGGCTTTTGTATTGTAAAGTGATCCGGATTGGATTCGAACCAATGACCCCCAGCTTAGAAGGCTGATGCTCTATCCAGCTGAGCTACCGGACCAGCTGCTGGAATTTTTTAATGAGGTGCAAAGGTAGTAAAAATATCTTATCATTCTAATGGTGACTCACCATCTTGCAAAATTTTTATACTTACTATATCGTGTTGATAGTTCCATAGTCCATTTTCCCAAATAAAACCATCATACTGTCCACTAGGCACATAAGTATACTTGCGTGCAGGGTCGTTTGATACTGATGTTAGCTTGTCGAAAATAATTAATTGTTTTTCTGCATCCCAGTTCATAGATGCGGCAACGCTCTTTTTGTACTCTAGTACAAATCTATTAATGCGTTTTTTAGGATCTGATGAAGATACTACACCAAATATTGATGCACCAAAGGTTACGCCTCTACCATCAAAATACATTGGGTCAAGCACTTTGCGATTGCTGAGCGCGTGGCCATTATTGAGACCAAAGAGTGTATACACTTGCTGCCCATCTACTCGCTGCGACATAATGCGATAATAAAGTGCACCAAACCACCTACCTCCGGTAAAAATGCTATCCTCTAATCCTTTATCTACCTGCGCACTACAATCATTAAGACCTATCAGCTTAAGCTGTGGCTGAGGCAACTGTATAGCACCATAATAACGTTTAGGAATATTGCCGGGCTCTACCGCCCAATTGAAGATGCGAAAAGCATTATCATCAGCATTGATAATATTTATCATCTTTTGCAAGGTGTCAAACCTGTATTGGTAAGAGTTGGGTATTTTGAGTGTACGCACTAGCTGACGAGCAAACCGCTCAGAGTACATAATACGTGTGTCTGGTATAAAAGCCTCATACATAGAGTCGGCAGTAACTATCAGAGAATCTTCCATTTTTCTGAATTTCTCCATATCCTGCGGCGTAATATCTTGTGAAAACGAAACCCGACCGCTTAGTAAAAACAAGAACAACAGTACACTAGTAACAATGGTGCGATTCATTATCAGCTCATTTTGATGATAGGTTCAAACATAAGTATTTTTTTGTTAAAAGTAAGTTGATAATGTAAATGAGCATTAGGTGCACACCCTTCTACTGCATTATGCTCTATAACCTGTGCGGTCTCCTTTATCGTTTCCTGATATTATATTAACCAGCAAGGTAAGTATCAGCGCACCTGCAGTGGCACAAATGATGGTATTGATAAGTGGTGAACTGGTGAAAGAAAGTAAACTCTTAAATAATATTTTGCCAAGCCAGCCACCTACTATTCCCAAAACTATAGTAACTAATGTGCCATAACCACGACCAGGAGTAAGTACTTGTGCTAGAAAACCTGCTAAGCCACCTATGAGAATAGTGATAAGCAGTCCATTAAAATCCTGAAGTTCGTGAGCAAGCGAAAACAATAGCATGTGCATATAGAAATATTTTGTTGATAAAAGTATGAAAGCTATTGATAGAAACAAATGAAAAAGGTGCCAAAAACTAAGCGTTAACATTAGAAAAGTCGCTAATGCACACATTCCTAAAATCCTGTAAGACAAAACTAACCGGAAAAAACAACAACTGATAGGATGTGAGTTAAATATAGTAACACAAGATGAATGTGAAAAATCTAAAACTCACAAATCGTTTACCGGTAATACCCACAACTTTATTATTTTTATGGCGTGATACATAAATTCAGATTTTCGCTCACCATATTGTTTTCTTTATTTGTATTAACTTTCTCTTCTTGTAAGGAAGATGAAGTACCAGATGAGTATGCCAAAGTACAAGGTTCTTACTTTTCGGTAAGGCAGTATGCTCTTGACCAGTGGAATACTTTTAGTAATGAGCCATTCCTTATATTAAAAACCGTGAGGGTAAACGGTGGTAAATATGATAGTAGCTACACTACTTCAGACACCTTGAATTGGGGTAACATATTTAAGGTTTTTTTCAAAACAGATATTAGCGACCGCAGCTATTTGGGTAAATATAAGTTTACTCAGTTTGAAGATAATCAGGATGATACCCGCAACTTTTTTTACGAGGCTCTGGATGAAGATATGTATACGCGAAAATTACTTATAACCATCGACCAGTACAACCAAATGGTAAGAGGTATCTACATAGAGGCTGTAGACAAAACAATATTTGATGAAAAAATGGTGAAACTATATTATAAACCAATGAATCGCATTCAAATACAAGAGATAGAAACACCTATGTTTGGCGAAAAAAAACATACTGTGACAGAATATGAATTTATGAGATGACACTTTTAATAACAGTGATAGAATGACAAAAGAGGAGTTTAGCGAAATCTCAAAAACCATACCACACAATCCAGGTTGTTATAAATATTACAGTGCCAGCAGTGAACTGCTTTATGTAGGCAAGGCTAAAGACCTACGAAAAAGAGTAAGTTCTTACTTCAATAAAACCGTAGAAAGCACTAAGACACGTAGATTAGTCTCGCTCATTCACAGTCTCGACTTCACCGTAACTGATACAGAGCACGATGCGTTTCTACTGGAGAATTCGCTGATAAAACATTTTCAGCCTAGGTTCAATATCGCCCTTAAAGATGATAAAACCTACCCATATATAGTCATCAAAAAAGAAGCATTCCCCCGAGTGTTTCTTACTCGCAGACTTATAAGAGATGGTTCAGAATATCTGGGACCATTTACAGGAGTACTACAGGTTAAGGATTTGCTGGAGATGGTAAAACAAAACATTCCTCTACGCACATGTAGCCTCAACCTGTCGCCTGCCAATCTTGCTAAAGCTAAGTACAAAGTATGTTTAGAGTACCACATTGGCAACTGCAAAGGTCCCTGTCAGGGATTCCAGACAGCGGTAGACTATGATGTGAATTTGCAGCAGGTAAGACATATACTCAAAGGCAACATTACCGATGTAGTTCGCTACCTCAAGACCGAAATGATGCAACTTGCCGAAAATCTGGAATTCGAAAAAGCACAAGTACTTAAATCCAAAATAGATTCGCTACAAAACTATAGCAGCAAATCTACTGTGGTCAATCCCCGACTCGACAATCTGGATGTAGCTACGATCCTTTCTGACGAAAGAAACTATTACATCAATTATATGATGGTGTGTATGGGCAGCATCATCCACGTAAAAACGCTTGTCGTAGAAAAAGTGATAGACGAAGAGGAAAGTGATGTACTATCACTGGCACTAGAAAGCTTGAGAAATACATTTCAAAGTAATGCCGAGGAAGTGATAGTACCTATAGACGTACAAGTAATAAATAACAACGTTAAGGTGACCATACCCAAGGTAGGCGACAAGAAGAAACTATTGGATTTAAGCTTTAAAAATGCCGAAATTTTCAAAGAAGACATTAGACGCAAAAAATCGCTGATGCTCACTGAGCAGACCGAAGAGCAATACATGCAAGTGCTGGAAGAACTGCAAGATGTATTGCAACTACCTGATTTACCCGTGCATATCGAATGTTTTGATAACTCCAACTTTCAAGGCTCCTACCCTGTTGCGGCTATGGTGTGTTTCAAAAACGGCCAGGCTGCCAACAAAGAATATCGCCATTTTCATATCAAAACTGTAGAAGGCATTAATGACTTTGCATCTATGAGTGAGGTAGTATACCGGCGCTACAAGCGACTAACTGATGAAAAGAAACCGCTGCCGCAACTGGTTATAATAGATGGAGGTAAGGGTCAGCTAGGTGCTGCACTAGAAAGTATAGAAAAACTAGGGTTAATAGGTAGAATGACTATAGTAGGTCTCGCTAAGCGCGAAGAATCTATTTTTTTTCCAGGCGATAGCGAGCCACTACAACTACCCTATGATAGCGCACCGCATTTATTGGTACGCCGCATACGCGATGAGGTGCATCGTTTTGGTATCACATTTCATAGGCAAACCAGAAGTAAGGGAACTTTAAAAAACGAACTGGAAGCGATACAAGGCATAGGAGACAAAACAGCTACTGATTTGCTTAAAGAATTCAGATCTGTAAAAAACATAAAAACGCTTACTGAGCGGGAACTGACAAGAGTAATAGGTGCTGCCAAAGCAAAAATAGTATGGGACTATTTCAACCCTGACAAAAAATAAATGTAATACCCTTCATTCTTACTTGATAATGAACTACTATAACATTACTTTTAGCTAAAATTATAATCTCAGAAATTGCTTTTAGAACTCTGTGCATATAATATTCAATCTTGTTTCACTGCCATGCATGCAGGCGCGGGCAGGATAGAATTATGCAGCAGCCCTGCTGATGGTGGGGTCACACCTTCAGCAGGTATAGTATCTTACGCATTGCAACATATAACAATACCGGTCTTCCCTATGTTGCGTCCAAGAGGTGGTAATTTTATATATAATGCTGACGAACTTGCAATTATGAAGCAAGATATTCTGATGTTTAAACAAATGGGTTGCCCAGGCATAGCAACCGGCATTCAGCTATCAGATAACAAAATAGACACCGAAAACCTGAAACGCCTAGTTGAATGGGCCTATCCTATGCAGGTCACCTGTCATAAGGTTTTCGACCGAACTCCCGATGCATTTCAGGCTCTAGAGGATGTAATAACCACTGGCTGCACCCGAATACTCACATCTGGATTGCACAAAACTGCAACAGAAGGTGCGGCAATACTCAACACACTAGTGAAACAAGCCGGCAGTCGTATAGCAATAATGCCAGGCGGTGGTGTAAGATCTTCCAATATTGGCACTTTAGTTGCCGACACAGGTGCGAAAGAGTACCACAGTTCTGGCATAATAAACATTAACATATCTCAGTATGCCGACCACGATGAGGTTTTATCTATGGTCAACACACTTAATAAATATCAATCAAAATATAACTAACATGAAGAAACTAATATTATCACTGTTAATGCTGCCAGTCGTTGTTTCTGCTCAAGACAAATTATCTGAGAGCAACTACCGTATATATTCAGTCAAACAAGGAAAAGAAGTATCGCTCAAAGAAATTGTATCTGACATGGACAATTACGATGTCTTGCTCTTTGGCGAAGAGCATAATGACAGTGTTACTCACTATCTGGAGCATTCAATACTCGAACTATTGCACCTGAAATTTGGTAATGAAATAGCATTGTCGCTAGAGATGTTTGACCGAGATGTACAACCAGTAATGGATGAATACTTACAAGGGTTCATTAAAGAGAAACACTTTAAAAAAGACGCAAGAGTGTGGAGCAACTACCGCGATTATCGCCCCATGGTGGAATTTGCCCGTCAAAAAAAACTAAATGTTGTTTGTGCTAATGCACCTACCCGTTACACTAATTTGGCAGGACGCAAAGGACAAGATGCGTTAGATATGCTACCGTCTTCTACCAAAGAGTATTTTGCTCCAATACCTTACGACACGGCCACAGGCAAGTATTACAACAAACTAATGGGACTAGACCATGGTACTGCACCAGCTACTACTGACACTGGAAAAACTAAGGCAGCACCCTCAATGGCTGCAATGATGGGTGGGTTTAATATGATAATGGCACAATCGTTGTGGGATGCTACTATGGCGCATTCTATTACCAGGTATCTGAAAAAGAACAAGGGTCAAAAGGTGTTGCATGTCAATGGTAGGTTTCATAGCGATGAAGGCTTTGCGGTTGCTACACAACTCTACAACTACAATTCAAAAATCAAACGCATGATTGTTTCTACCGCTAGCGATGAGTCGTTCCCGAACATAAAATGGAGCGAATATGCCAAACTGGGTAATTATATCATTATCACAGACCCAAAAGTGCCTAAGACCTACGAAAATTAAAAAACACACTCACAGTCAAAGTGTTAAATATGTAACAGACACAGACTGATACTAACACTGTTTGTTATTTTTGTTGTTAAATAACCTCCTTTGAAAATTCACACTCAAAACCTTGTAAAGCAATACGGGAAACGTACAGTAGTAAACAACGTTTCCTTCGAGGTAAGTCAGGGCGAAATTGTAGGTCTGCTAGGCCCTAATGGTGCTGGTAAAACTACTTCATTCTACATGGTTGTAGGCTTGGTGAAGCCCGATAAAGGTCAGGTTTTTTTAAATGACGAAGATATAACCAAACTTCCCATGTATAAGCGCGCCCAAATGGGCATAGGCTATCTGCCTCAAGAAGCTTCTATTTTTCGAAAGCTTTCTGTAGCTGACAATATATCTGCTGTACTGGAAATGACAAAACTTACCCGAGCTGAGCAACTCAAGAAGCTGGAAGAACTACTGGATGAATTCAGGTTACAGCATGTGCGCAAAAGCCCAGGCGATGTGCTGAGTGGTGGCGAGCGCAGACGCACAGAAATAGCTCGTGCATTAGCTGTCAATCCAAAATTCATACTACTTGATGAGCCCTTTGCTGGTATTGACCCCATAGCTGTAGAAGACATACAAAGTATAGTAGCCACCTTGAAGTATAAGAATATAGGCATATTGATAACCGATCATAATGTACAAGAAACCCTATCTATAACAGATAGGGCATATCTGCTTTTTGAGGGTAGAATACTGAAAGCTGGTAGTGCCGAAGAGCTAGCTGCCGATGAACAAGTAAGAAAAGTGTATCTTGGTCAGAATTTCGAGCTTAAAAGAAAAGATTATTTGAAGCTAGGCTTTCAAAATTCTGTAAAATAAGAGCATTGGTTCATCTATATTAGTACTTAACAAAGTAGCAGATCAACAACAAACATGAGCATAATTAGTCCGGCATTCAGAGGATTTATCAAGTTGCGCCAAAGTGCAATTGATAATTTCACGCACAACCCTATTGACACACAACAACAAGTGTTCAATCACCTTATAGGGTCTGCACAATTTACTGAGTACGGTAAAAAATACAGATTTGAAGACATTGATAATATTACCGATTTTCAGAAAAAGGTGCCAATCAATGATTATGAAACACTTAAACCATACATTCAGCGTATACTTGAAGGCACTCAAAATGTACTTTGGCCATCCCCTATTACATGGTTTGCCAAATCGAGCGGTACTACCAGCGATAAAAGTAAATTTATACCCGTAAGTAAAGAATCGCTTGACGATACACATTTTAGAGGGGCGAGAGATGTGCTAGCACTCTATCTGCGCGAAAAACCTAACTCAGACCTCACATCGGGCAAATGTGTGGTAATGGGGGGCAGTCACCAGATAAACCAGTTGAATGCTGCTTCTTTTTTCGGAGACTTGTCTGCTGTTATGTTGCAAAACATGCCTTTTGCTGGTCAGATGTTTCGCTTACCAGAGTTATCAATTGCCTTGATGACCGAATGGGAAGAAAAAATAGAGCGTATGGCTCATAGCACCATTCGTGAAAACGTAACATACATAGCTGGGGTACCTACCTGGACAATAGTACTTATCAAACGTATTTTCGAAATAACGGGTGCCAACAACTTGCTGGACATTTGGCCCAACCTGGAATTGTATATACATGGTGGAGTAAATTTTACACCCTATCGCAGACAGTTTGAGCAGTTTATACCGTCGCCCAAAATGTTTTACAGGGAGACCTATAATGCGTCAGAAGGTTTTTTTGCAGCTCAAGACCGCGAGGATGAAGAAGGAATGTTACTTTTCCTCAACCATGGCATTTTCTACGAATTCATGCCAATGGATGAATATGGAAAGGAAAACCCCAGAACGCTAACGCTCAAAAATGTAGAGTTGTACACCAATTACGCCATTGTTATCAGCACTAATGGCGGTTTGTGGCGATACCTTGTAGGCGATACTGTACAGTTTACATCATTAGTGCCTTACCGTATAAAGGTAACAGGTAGGCTGAAACATTTTATAAATGCATTTGGCGAAGAACTAATAGTAGACAATGCTGATAATGCAATAGCGGTAGCCTGTGCCGAAACAGGTGCCATAGTAGCCGATTATACAGCAGCACCTGTATACATGACCGGTGCAACGAATGGTGCACACGAATGGATAATAGAATTCGAACATCTGCCAGTTCCGCTTGATGTGTTTACTACCCTACTCGATAAATCTTTACAGGCCATCAATTCTGACTACGAAGCCAAACGATATAAAGACATGGCTCTGCGTATGCCTGTAGTTCACCAGATGCCCAAAGACGGTTTTAAACGCTGGCTGAAGGATAAAGGCAAACTAGGTGGGCAACACAAGGTGCCTCGCCTTAGCAACGAACGCAAATATGTAGAAGAACTTTTACCGTATTTGCAGCAAACTCAGTAAATGCCCTGCTTCATCATTTAATGCATATTTTTTTATTCTCTTTATTAGGCATACTACTCATGCAGCATACATTCTCCTACCAAAGCTTGTTTTCATTCACTAATTCTGTATTTATTAGAATAGGTTGTGATGAGCCTTCTGCTGCATTAGCTACCAAGGTATTGTTATCTGCAGATATGCGTGGCATAGATAGTCATGGTGTAGCAAGGCTTACCGGTTATGTAAGACTGTGGGAAGCTGGACGAATAAATACCTCACCTGCGCTGCGCATCACTCACGAAACCCCATCTACGGCAGTAGTAGATGGCGATGCGGGTCTAGGGTTGGTAGTAGCACCCTATGCTATGGATGTGGCTATTCAGAAAGCTAAAGTAGCCGGTACTGGCTGGGTAAGTGTAAAAAATAGCAACCATTTTGGTATTGCTGGGTACCATTCTATGATGGCGCTAGACCATGATATGATAGGTATAGCCATGACCAATGCCAGCGCACTAGTAGCTCCTACTTTTTCGGTAGAGCGTATGTTGGGTACTAATCCTATAGCAGTAGCTATACCAGCTGGCAATCAACCACCTTTCGTAGCAGATTTTGCCACCACGACCGCCGCCAATGGAAAACTAGAAATCTTACAACGCAAAAATGTACCTACGCCCGAAGGCTGGGTGCAAGACCAAGAAGGCAATAGTACTACAGATGCTCACGCCCTCAAAAAACAAGGCGCTCTCCTGCCACTTGGTAGCGACCGCGAGCATGGCAGCCACAAAGGGTATGCACTAGGCAGCATTGTAGACATTTTTTCGGCAGTGCTTAGTGGCGCCAGTTATGGTCCTTGGGCACCTCCATTTCCGGCTTATGTACCTATGCCGCCAGATATGCCCGGTCAGGGTTTGGGGCATTTCTTCGGCGCTATGCGTATTGACGCTTTTCGCACCTCCGAGGAGTTTAAAGAACATATGGACAATTGGATTACTCGTTTTCGTAGTGCTACACCAGCACCTGGGCATGACAAAGTACTTATCCCCGGCGACCCTGAGCGTGAAATGGAAGCTGTAAGAAGTATAGAGGGAATTCCGGTGGTAAGTAGTGTAGTAGATGAGCTAAAATCACTGGCACAAAAGTTAGAGTTAGACTTTATCAGATAACTACTCACATTCTAAGTCATAAAAAGCACCCAAGTTTTCTACTTTCAGCCTTGGTGAATAGGTATTATCTGCCAGCATATTTTGTCTGAAAATACAGTGTGACATACCGCATCTGCCGTCTATTGTTTCGCCATATAGCTCCATATGTATGTAACGGGCTATTATCATGCCTTGGTCATTGCGCATTACCTCCCAGTCGTCTGATACAATTTTTGCTATTTTGAATTCTTCCTTGCATCGCAATGCTGCTGCTCTTTTGTTAGCTACATGCAGTGCATGTGCTTCCAATTGTGGCTTTTTCATGCTTGCTTTTACATCGCTGTATCTTGCCATGTTTTGTGCTACTGTTACTGGTATGTAACTTATGATGAGCAATAATAACAGAAGCAGCTTTTGCATGAAAATCTATTTTATCAAAAATAAAGAAATTGAAATTAAAATTAAAGTGTATGGTTTTAAGTATTGCTATTTTTTCTGTAACCTCTCCAAATCTTCTGGTGTATCTATACAATGACTTTCGTAAGTAGTAGGTACACATTTTATCCTATATCCATTTTCTACCCAACGCAACTGCTCCAACGATTCAGCTTTTTCCAACTTTGATACTGGAAGTTTTGTTATTTGTGCTAGTATATCGCTGCGGTAAGCATACATACCTACATGCCTGTAATAAGTATGGTGCAGATGCCATTCTTTTTCGGCTACTCCTTTTACGTAAGGTATTACCATTCGGCTGAAGTACATACCCTCCATGTTTTCATTAAGTACTATTTTCACTTCCCCCCTGTCAAACAAAGAATCATGATCACTTACTGCTATCATTTGTGTAGCTATTTCCACCCCACCCTCTTTTAGCACAGCAGCCAATTCGTCTATTTGTGCAGGCACTATAAATGGTTCATCTCCTTGAATGTTGATAACGTATTCATACCCATCGCCTAGTTTTGTCAGTGCTTCATAGCACCTGTCTGTACCACTGGGGTGATCAGCGGCTGTCATCACTACCCTGCCACCAAATGACTGAACATGGTTATATATTCTTTCGTCATCTGTAGCCACCACTACCACATCCAGGTATTGGCTCATTACTGCCTGCTCATACACTCGCTGAATCATGGTTTTTCCATTGATCTCAGCTAATGGTTTACCCGGAAAACGGGTAGATGCAAATCTTGCTGGTATTATGCCTGCTATCATATATTGGGTGTAGTTTCTGATATCTTAGAATCTGTTACTGTATAAAACGCTGGCGAAGGTATATTTCTACTGTTCAGGTAGTCGCGATAGTGCTCAGAATACACTGACCTTTGAGATATTGTTTCGTCATACTTGCCACTCAGCGCTTTGAGTAGTTCTGTGGCTTCACGTATCGCATTGTTTCCACCATCGTTTGCGGTAATATAGTCGGCAAGGTGTTTTTCCCTAGCCATATTCAGCAGCATTGGGTTGCAGTTTCTACCTATCATTATTCTAATACCACACATTGATGCTACTTCCAGATCAGTGATATCATCAAAAAAATAAGCTACTTCCTCTGGTTGTATATCGTGTGCCTGACAAAGATGCATTAACGCATCTTTTTTGTTTTTGATACCATAGTAAACTGAATGAAAATGCTCGCGTC
>CAZRPA010000070.1:0-19386 GCA_964601855.1 uncultured Flavipsychrobacter sp.
ATGCTACATCAGGCGGCACATGGACCAGCAACAACACCAGCAAAGCTACCATCAACAACACAACAGGTGTAGTAAGCGGACTGAGTACTGGTACTGCCAACATTAGTTACATAATGAGTACAGGCTGTTTCAAAACAAAAGGCATCTCTATAGTAGCTCCGAAAAATGAAATATCATTACCCGAAACTACTACTGAAATCAGCAATACCTTTACTGTTTACCCCAACCCTACTACAGGCAACATAACCATTGCTACTGATAACGCCGGTACTTTCAACATCTACACAATGGATGGCAAAATGATAGAAACACGCGAAATAAAAGAAGCAACAACCAGCATTACTCTACCTAATTACCTCACTGCTGGTTACTATGTATGCCAGTTTGTAGCTAAAGACGGCTCGCAGAAAATAGTAAGGATAATGTACCAACCGTAACAGTTTATGATACTAAAAAAGCAATCAGCCTAAGATAATCTGTAGATCATCTTAGGCTGATTGCTTTTTTACAAGAAAGTATAACCAATACTGATATCAATAAAACTTAGTCAGGTAAGGATAACGCTCTTGGTAAAGTTTCTTCACTCTACTCAAAATTGTATTCCTTAGCCCATCCAGATTTCTGCGCTCAGTAGCAGATACAAATATTGCTGAGTTATTAGTTATACCCTGCCAGCGGTATTCTAGCTGGGTTAGCATATCATTCTTCACTTCATCATCAAGCCATGGGTCAAATACCTGCTGCTCATACAAGTCCATTTTATTGAAGATCGTTAGCATTGGCTTATCAAACGCTCCCAATTCCTGTAGCGTTTTATTCACCACACCCATCTGGTCCTCATACCCCGGATGCGATATATCCACCACATGCAACAAACAATCTGCCTCTCGCACCTCATCTAGTGTACTCTTAAAGCTCTCTACCAAATGGTGGGGCAGCTTCCTGATAAAACCCACTGTGTCACTCAGCAAAAAAGGTGTTTGTTCATACACCACCTTTCTGGTGGTAGTATCCAGTGTCGCAAACAATTTATTCTCAGCAAAAACCTCGGACTTGCTGAGTATTGTCATCAATGTGCTTTTACCCACATTCGTATACCCTACAAATGCCACTCTTATATACTCACCTCTTTCCTTGCGTTGTGTTATAGCTTGTCTGTCTATCTCGCCCAGTCGTTTGCGCAGTAGAGCTACTTTATCTTTTACCAGTCGTCTATCGGTTTCTATCTCAGTCTCCCCGGGTCCCCTGCTACCTATACCACCACCCTGCCGCTCCAGGTGTTTCCACATACCCTTCAGCCTTGGCAACAAATACTGATACTGTGCCAGTTCCACCTGCACTTTTGCCTGTGCTGTTTTGGCTCTGCTGGCAAATATGTCCAATATCAAATCACTTCTATCTATCGTTTTCACCCCCAGCACATCAGTTATATTACCTATCTGAGACCCTGTTAGCTCATCGTCAAATATCACCAAACTTATACCCTTGGCATGTACATATTCTTTTATCTCTTCCAGCTTACCCTTCCCCACAAATGTTTTACTATCTGGTCTAGGCAATTTTTGCATAAAAGTTTTCACTGCTACCGCACCGGCAGTTTCTGCCAAAAAAGCCAACTCTACCAGATATTCTTTAGTCAGTACCTCGGTTTGTTCTTTATATATAAGCCCTACCAATACTGCTTTCTCTTCTTGTTGTATTTTGTTGTTTTTATCCAGCAAAGTTATAATCGATTGAAAAAATTATAGAAAATACAATTAAGAACAATCTATAAATAAGCCTACCAGATAGACCTCATTTATTCATCGTTCCTAATGTCACTTGCAAAACTAATTTATTGTTACGTCATAATGCACAATGTTTTGCAGCAATCCACAGCACAGCATCTACAATAGCCACTATTCGTCTCTCTGCGACACTCTATTTATATACATGTCTGGCGACCTCAATATTTCCATCAGCCGTTCCGGATATCGGCACTCTGTAAATTCATATTTCCTATACAGCTCATGCGCACTTATCGTCGATAGCATCATCCTTCTTAGTCCATTCACCCATTCTTGCCCCAGCAGCACCTCCATCATTTTTTTGCTCAATCCCGCACCCCTATGCGCCTCTTGCACATACACATCTGCCATATACCCAAATGTCGCATAGTCGGTTACCAGTCTTGCAAAGGCTATTTGTCTGCCCTCATGCAGCACACCTATACAGTGCGACTCTTCCATAGCTTTTGCCACAGTTTCATAGGGTATTCCCTTACACCAGTACGCCTCCTCACTTAGCCATTTATGTATGTCAGCCACTACCATCTGCGCTTTATCGGTAGTTACCACATATCCTTTATAGTCTACAGTTATTGTCCCCATATAGTACATTTATCATATTATATGATTCCAGCCATGAGTATCCGGCTCATCTCCCTTCCTTATTCCTAGCAAATAGTTGCGCAGTTTATACATCACAGCATCTTCACCAGTATAGCACGCATAGTCCACGCCATTCATAGCTATTACAGCTATAGGCGCCACCACTGCTGCCGTACCCGCACCAAATGCCTCTACTCGCTTACCTGCTTCAAACGCCGCTACTAGCTCATTATACCGTATCGGTCTCACCTCTAGTTTCATACCCTTATCTGTGGCTATTGCTATCAGACTATCACGGGTCACACCATCCAGTATCGATCCGCTCAGTGCAGGTGTTATCAACACTCCGTCTATCACAAACATAGCATTCATCGTCCCCGACTCTTCTATAAACTCATGCGTAGCCGCATCCGTCCACAACACCTGATCAAATCCCTGCTCTTTTGCCAAATTAGTAGGATAAAACGCCCCACCATAATTACCGCCACATTTTGCAGTACCAGTTCCGCCCTCAGCAGCTCTTACATATTTAGTTTCCACCTTCACCCTCAGTGGTTGGGTGTAATACTGATATGCCGGGCTACACACCACCATCATCAGGTACTCATCAGCTATTTTCACACCTATTCTCCCTTCAGTAGCTATCATAAAGGGCCTTATATACAACGATCCATCTGCCGGCACCCAGTCGGCATCCACACGCACCAGTTCCTCTATCGCACCATAAAACAAGTCCTTAGGCACCGCAGGCATACACATCCGCTCTAGCGATTTATTAAATCTATCATGATGCTTTTCCATCCTGAACACATTTATCTCACCAGTGTTCATCACAAAAGCCTTCATACCCTCAAACACTGTCTGCCCATAATGCAGGCAAAGCGCCAGTGGGCTCAGTACCAGGTCCTCAAACGGCACTATCCTGCTCTCCTGCCATGCGCCATCTCTATAGCTAGCCATAAACATGTGCGTTGTAGGCACCATCCCAAATGGTACAGATTTTGTGTCAGTCACCGTGCTACCCGCACTTTTGCTTACAGTTATTGTGTGTCCCATACTTTTTAGTTTTTTTTAAGGTTACAAATCACTTTTTATTCATCTACCCACCATCCTCTACTCAGCCACATCTACTTGTGGCAAACTATTGTTTTTCAGGTCCGTTTTTCGCTGCTGCCTATATCCCATATTCACAGTAAACACACTCACCACTATAGTCACAAACGCCAACCCAATGTATATATTCAACGGCTCATGAAGCCACAAGGCACCAGCCAGCACAGCTATCAACGGATTGATGTAAGCATATATTGTAGCCACCCCCACAGGCAGCACATCCAGCACATACATATACGCCGCATACGCCAGCACAGACCCAAACACTATCAGGTACCCCAGCGAAAGCAAGCCCTCCACATTCCACAACTGCATACCAGTATAGTCATCCGTTACAGGACTAATAAACAGCATAAACACCCCACCAAACAACAATTGCAACCCCGAATTGAAAAACGGATTTTCTGCCTTGCCATACTTCTTGTTCAGCGTACTGCCCAGTGCCCAGCCCGATGTAGCCAAAAATATACACAGTATGCCACTCAAGTATTCCGGCTTACCCAGATCCGCTATGTTTTGTCTAAATATCAACCCCACACCCACCACACCCAGCACCATACCCACACCTATCGTAGCATTAAACTTATCCTTCTGCACCCACGTCAGATTTATTAGCACCGCAAATATCGGCATCATCGCACACAGCAGAGCCGCTATACCACTCGGTATATACTGCTCCGCCCACGTCACACAGCCATTACCTATAGTCAGCATCAAAAAACCCAACCACATTTGGCGCACTATATTCTGTCTGGTCAAATCATATTTTCTGTTAAAAAGCAGTGCCAGCGACAACAATATCACACCAGCCACCACCTGCCGCACTCCCGCAAAAAGAAACGCAGGATAATGACGCACACCCACCCTAATAGCCAAGTAAGTAGTACCCCATGCCACACATATAAACACCAATGCAATGTAAGCTTTCGTCTGTTTAGTCATATATCATTCTTGATCCGCCACCTACCCACCCCTTCACTCAGGCACACCAGCAGATTGCAGCACAAAAGTGAAACAAAAATCTCAATCAAAACAGATACAATTTTCGCATTTTACACCATAACAGTTTTATGGTTTCTTTCACCTAATTCACAATCACTTTTGGTCACCAGCCCTTGCACTACTAGCAGCGGGCATTGTGTCGCTCTCTTCTACTGGCGGGGCAGTGAGGAGCTTTGCTTGTGAAAATAAAACCAAACACAAAAATCATACAAAAATAGAAGGGTCATTACACACCCTGAGCCCAGCCCTGTGCGCCAGCCTCTGGGTATGGCAACCTCGCGCTTTGAGGGCAAAACACAACCCACGAGCACATAATACCACCACTTCCCGCCTTTTTTAAGAGGGGATGCCACTAAAACATGGGCGAAGCCAGTTTTTGCGGCTGGTGTGGTAAGGTCTGCGCTCATAACCAGAAAGTAGCCCAAAACACATGCACTATAATAACCATAATGCTTCTTAAAAAACGTGGTTACCATCATAACCGATAGTCCCACTAATCTGCATAAATAGGTTCCACTCTTTTCAGTTTATATTATATATAATGACGCAGTATTACCACAACTATCATCATATGTACTGGTAACAGTATTTGTAATAGTACCTGACGAATACGGAGTAGTTGCAGCACCAGTTCAGGCTTACAGTTTATTAGCCATGTTCCTTACAATAAGCCGCTAATTCGAGCGATGTAATATCAACTACAATAACGTACGAACGTAACGGTATAGTAAGTGAAGGACAAATGATAGATATGTCAATATATATATGCCGCTACTATTAGTAATTGAGTTTTGTAGCAATCAAGTATTAATGTTATGTCCACTTTATAGTTTTACAAACACATTAGAAGACAAAAGCCAACTCATAAGTAGTGATAATTTGCATAATACACCAAAAAAATAGGGGCCATCTCAGTTGTATGAGATAGCCCCTATTTGTATAAGAAAATAATGATTAACTATTGTTACTACCAGAGAATATTGCTCCTACATACTCACGATTCAGACGAGCAATGTTTTCAAGAGAAATACCTTTAGGACACTCAGCTTCGCATGCACCAATGTTAGTACAACTACCAAAACCTTCAGTATCCATCTGCTGTATCATGTTCACAGCACGATTTTTGCGCTCAGGCTCGCCCTGCGGCAAAAGTGCCAAGTGAGCAATTTTAGCTGATACAAACAGCATTGCAGAAGCATTAGGGCATGCGGCGACACACGCACCACAACCTATACAAGATGCAGCAGCAAATGCCTCATCAGCTTTCTGTTTTTCGATAGGAAGTGAGTTTGCATCTACAGCATTACCCGTATTTACAGAAACATAACCACCAGCACCTATTATTCTATCAAAGTCACTACGGTCTACCACCAGATCTCTAATAACTGGGAAAGACTCTGCACGCCATGGCTCCACAACTATTGTATCGCCATCTTTGTATTCACGCATATGCAACTGACAAGTTGTGTTTTGCGTCCATGGTCCGTGAGCACGACCATTGATATACATACTGCACATACCACAAATTCCCTCCCTACAGTCGTGGTCGAACGCTATAGGATCCTTCCCCTCAGCCACTAGCTGCTCATTCAGTACATCAAACATTTCTAGAAAAGACATCTCAGAAGAAATGTTCTTTACCTGAAAAGATTCGAAATGCCCTTTCACCTTGTTGCTCCTCTGCCGCCACACTTTCAGTGTGAGATTCATGTTATAATGTTGCATAACGTAAACTTTAAAACTTTGTCGTCTAAATTAACCAGTTACCAAATCAAAAACTAAATATAACTACATTACTGCACTGTCCTAACTTCAAAATACTTATTTGTAACTCCTTGCACTTGGGTGAACTATTTCATATTTCAGCTCTTCTTTGTGCAGTTCGTACTGACTATCTCCTTTGAATTCCCATGCAGATACATACATGAATTTTTCATCGTCGCGAAGTGCTTCCCCTTCTTCTGTCTGATACTCCTCGCGGAAGTGACCACCACAGCTTTCCTGACGGTCAAGCGCATCTATACACATCAATTCACCCAGTTCTAAAAAGTCAGCTACCCTACCCGCTTTATCTAGCTCAGGATTAAACTCATTTATTTCGCCAGGTATACGGACATTGCTCCAGAAATCTTTACGCAATTGCTGTATTTCTTTGATGGCTTGTTTCAAACCTTCAGCATTACGGCCCATACCACATTTATCCCACATTATCTTACCCAGACGTTTGTGGAAGCTTTCAACACTTTCTTTACCTTTTATGCTCATCAACTTATTGATGCGATCGCTAACTTCTTTTTCAGCGGCTATAAAAGCAGGATGATCTGTTGGGATAGATTTGGTTCTGATGTCATCAGCCAGATTATTGCCCAGAGTGTATGGTATTACAAAGTAGCCATCAGCAAGTCCTTGCATCAAAGCAGATGCACCCAAACGATTGGCTCCGTGATCGCTAAAGTTAGCCTCACCCAATGCATAAAGGTTAGGTACGGTAGTCATCAATTCGTAATCTACCCACAAACCACCCATTGTGTAGTGTACTGCTGGATATATACGCATTGGTACTTCGTAAGGATTTTCGCCAGTAATCTTAGCATACATATCGAAAAGATTACCGTATTTTTCCTTAACTACATCTTTGCCTAATGCAATGATAGACGCTTTATCAAGGTTTGACTTTCCTTGTTTGTTGGCTTCAATTTTACCGTAACGCTCAATAGCAGCAGCAAAATCGAGGTAAACAGCCATTTTAGATGAACCTACGCCATATCCGGCATCGCAACGCTCTTTGGCAGCACGGCTAGCTACATCTCTTGGCACAAGATTACCAAATGCTGGATACCTACGTTCCAGATAGTAATCTCTTTCTTCTTCAGCTATATCACCAGGTTTGCGGTTATCACCTTGTTTTTTAGGCACCCATATTCTACCATCATTACGTAGCGACTCAGACATCAATGTCAATTTAGACTGATGATCGCCACTAACCGGTATACAGGTAGGATGTATCTGCGTGAAACATGGATTGCCGAAAAATGCTCCTTTACGGTGTGCTTTCCAAGCAGCAGTGACATTGCTACCCATAGCATTTGTAGACAAGTAGAACACGTTACCGTAACCACCAGTACACAATAATACTGCGTGACCGAAATGACGCTCTAATTCACCGTTTACCAGATTGCGAGCAATGATACCACGTGCTTTACCATCTACTTTAACAACATCAAGCATTTCATGACGTGCATACATGGTAACGTTACCTAATGCTACCTGACGCTCTAATGCTTGATATGCACCTATAAGCAACTGCTGACCAGTTTGCCCAGCAGCATAAAACGTACGCTGTACCTGAGTGCCACCAAAAGATCTGTTACTTAATAATCCACCATACTCACGAGCAAAAGGAACACCTTGAGCCACACATTGGTCTATGATATTAGTACTGACTTCTGCCAAGCGATGCACATTGCCTTCTCGAGCTCTGTAATCACCACCTTTGATAGTATCATAAAACAAACGATAAGTACTATCACCATCGTTCTGATAATTTTTAGCAGCATTAATACCACCTTGCGCAGCTATAGAGTGCGCACGGCGGGGGCTATCCTGAAAACAAAAGGCCTTTACTTTGTAGCCCATTTCGCCAAGAGATGCCGCAGCTGATGCGCCTGCAAGACCCGTACCCACCACAATGATTTCCAATTGACGTTTGTTAGCTGGATTGACCAACTTACAAGTCGATTTGTATTTTCCCCACTTTTCATCCATCTTACCTGCGGGAATCTTAGAATCTAATGCCATATCAAAAAATTGAATAAAATATCAAAAAGAGAAAATTAAATTTAATAAAAATCACGAAACAACTTAGTGACCAGAATTGCCAATTATGTGCAAATAAACAGGCATAGCTGCAAACAATAAAGGTATAAGAATGGAAAATGCCACCCCTATAGACTTAATAGATGCCTTGTATCTGTGTGTAGTGAGACCAAATGTCTGAAAAGCACTAAAGAACCCATGCATCAAATGCCAGGCAAGAGATACACAACCTAGTACATATACTACTACTACCCAAAGTTCGCTGAATACAGCGACCATTTTTTCGTAAAGGTCTTCTTCTTTCCAAGCAGCATCAAATGCCTGACCATAACGGTTAGGTGCCCAAAAGTGATATAGGTGCATTATTAGGAACAATAAAATAAGCGTACCCAACAGCCCCATAGACCTGCTGTACCAGCGGCTGGTATTGTTGCCTGCAGATACTTCATATCTAACTGGACGACGTTTAGAATTTTGACTCCATAACAACAAACCTTGTACCATGTGAATGATAAGTCCTGCGAAAAGACCTATTTCCATAATGCGAATAGCTACATTACCGCCCATAAAGGCTGCGGCCTCTGTAAAATGTTTGCCTCTTTCGCCTGGCAAATCTGGCCAAAAAATCATTGCATTGACATAACAGTGTACAACCAGAAATAAAATCAGAAACAACCCTGTACCACCTACTAATACCTTTTTACCAATCGACGTGCTGAAAGCATTTTTCCAGTTCATATTTTCTGCTAAATTTTTAGTTTTTATTTACCAATGTATACTACAAAGATAATACGGTAATCAATAAAAGCCAATAAAAACCATAGATAAGCGTATAATTAGATTGATGATACGAATTAACCAATAGCAATCTGGGAGAGATAGTGCTCCATATGGTTTATCGAATGATATGTGAAACAATTTTTGTCAGCTTTGACGACAATTCAACTTCAATTATTACTTTAGCCACTCAAAATATAGAAGTATGAAATTGCTGGAAAACAAAGTAGCACTTATCACAGGTGCGAGTAGAGGTATAGGAGAAGCGATAGCAATGAAATTTGCCGAACAAGGTGCAAATATTGCCTTTACCTATCTTTCTTCTGCAGAAAAAGCTACGGCTCTCGAAATCAGACTTGCCGAAATGGGTGTAAAGGCAAAAGGATACAAAAGTGACGCAGGAGACTATAAAGCTGCCGAACAACTGGCCGCTGATGTGATCAAAGATTTTGGCACGATAGATATTTGTGTGAATAATGCTGGTATTAGTAGGGATAATTTGTTGCTGAGACTGACTCCTGAACAATGGGATGAAGTAATGCAAGCAAATCTGAAAAGTATTTATAACCTTACTCGTCAGGTGATAAAACCAATGATGAAAAGCAGAGCTGGAAGCATCATCAATATGAGCTCTATTGTAGGTGTAAAGGGCAATGGCGGACAGAGTGCCTATGCTGCTAGCAAGGCGGGCATAATAGGCTTCACCAAAAGTATAGCTCAAGAAATAGGCAGTAGAAATATACGCTGCAATGTAATAGCTCCAGGATTTGTGGAAACAGACATGACCCATTACCTTAAAGATGGAGGTGCCGAAAAATGGTTTGAAAAAATACCTTTGGGTCGTTTTGGCAAACCTGAAGAAATAGCAGATACGGCTCTCTTCTTGGCATCTGACATGAGCCGCTATGTAACAGGACAAGTAATAAGCGTTTGCGGCGGCATGAGCATGTAACCGCATAACTAACTGATAAAAAATCGACTCATAACCTTTGCTAGTGCAAAGAATTATTGAGTCGATTTTTTTGTTTATTGACCAATACACTTTCATTTTTCATAATTTTGATCTATACAGTTGGCAAACATGAAAGTAGTAAGCAAAAACAAAAACGACCATAAGTACCTGATAATATCTGACAATATAGAGCAACAGATAATGACACAGGTGCTAAAAATAAGCGACAAATTGCCATCGGTGCGCATGCTGAGCAAACAGTATGATGTTAGTGTCAGCACAGTTCTACAAGCATACTACCACCTTGAAGGAAAGGGGCTGATAGAATCAAGACCACAGTCGGGGTATTATGTGCGGTTCAACCCTTCTCGTTTTCCGAGGAAAATTGAAAAAAGCAATCCACAACAAAACACAAATGCCAAAAATGTAGAAGCTATAATAGGAGAGGTATATGATAATTTTTCGGATGACGGGGTCATTAAGTTTTCGCTAAGTGTACCAGCACCAGAAATACTGCCATTAGCCAGACTTAATAAAGCTATGATGCAGGCACTGAGAGATCTACCTGCAAATGGCACCCAGTATGAACAAATACAAGGCAATGACCTATTGAGAAGACAAGTAGCCAGATGGTCGATGCAATGGGGAGGTAACCTACAAGCGTCAGATATAGTAACTACTGCTGGCTGCATGAATGCGATAAGCTATTGCTTGATGGCAATAACAAAACCAGGCGATACTATAGCTGTGGAAAGTCCTGTTTATTTTGGCACATTACGATTTGCACAGAGTATTGGACTTAAAGTACTGGAACTACCCACAGACCCCGATACCGGAGTAGATCCTGATGATGTAAAAAAAGCGCTCAATCAACATAAGATCAAGGCATGCTTCTTTGTCACTAATTTCAGCAATCCATTGGGATATTGTATGCCAGATGAACAAAAGCACACACTTGTAAAGCTACTGGCACACGAAGGTGTACCGCTGATAGAAGATGACTTGTATGGTGATGTGTACTTTGGTAAAAACCGTCCCAGATCATGTAAAAGTTTTGATGATGAAGGAAACGTGCTGTGGTGTAGTTCGATTTCGAAAACTTTAGCCCCTGGCTACAGAGTGGGATGGGTAGCTCCAGGCAAATATATTGACAAGGTAAAGAGACTGAAACTGTACCATAGCATAACCACTGCCACAGCACAGCAACAAGCAATAGGTAGTTTTCTGGCTACTGGCAGGTATGAGCATCACCTTCGCAAACTGCGCCAAACATTACATGCTAATAGCTTGCTTTTTACACAGGCTATAGGCGAATATTTTCCGCAAGGAATAAAAATGACCAATCCTAAGGGTGGATTTATACTGTGGATAGAACTGGATAAAAAGATAGACACATACCAATTGTACCAAGAAGCCATGCTTCACAAAATAAGTATAGCGCCAGGTACTATGTTTTCGCTACAAGACAGATACCAAAACTGTATGCGCATAAGCTATGGCATGCAATGGACACCTGAGGTAGAAAAAGCAATAAAAATACTAGGAAAATTGATAAAGCAAATGATGTAACTGTGAGCCATACGTAGAAAAATGTGCTATAATAAGCCGATGCAAAGTTGAAAATGATAACAAATATCATTACAACGCAAACTAGTTCGCATTGTAATGATATTTAAAAGCGCCATTACAACTGAGGTGTAATGGCGCTTTTAATTGCATGACAATTACATGCTATTTATTGGAATGTTGTTTTGTTTAAAATGAAATTAGAAGGCACCGTGGCAGAAGCTAATTTATTACAGCGTTATAAAACTGATTTTTAGTCATCGGCAAGTTTAGTGTATTAAACGACCAAGCAAGAGGTGTTTTTTCTAGTCTTATGCGTGTGTCTGTATAAGCCCTGTAGTAACCAATATGATATTTTTTACCATCGTTATTAACAGTAGTTACATCAAGTGTTGAATCTCTTTGTTTGTAATTCACATGTACTTGCGATATGAAAGGGAGTGTGCTGTTGTTATTGGTTGCCATTAAAAAGAAATAGTCGTTACTTACATCTAAGTCTCTGAACTCTACGCCTCTGATAGGGAAGCCCACCTTGACAGGTGCCATAGTTACATTTATTCCGTATGTACCTTTAGTTCTTGCAGTAGCCCTGAGCGTGTCGCCATAAGATCCAGTAAAGGTGATAACAGCACCGCTGTCTACAGAAAGTTCCGCACCATTAACAAGAAGATAAACCCTAGTAAAGGTTTCATTTCGTAGTGTAACTGAAGATACATTAGCAATTTGGCAGTATGAGCCTGTGAAGCCTGTGGGGCATATACAAAAACCATCGCTACAAGTACCGCCATTTTGACAAACAAGAGTTTTGCAGCGATCTTTTCGACAAGACGTATACACTACAGTAGCTAAAGCCAGCAAAGTAAAAATTGCTGTAATTACAATCGATTTAGTTTGTTTCATTTTATCTATTCTATTATTGATAAGTAGCTGAAATAACGAACCTAAGCTACCGAGGGCAAATCTATATATATCTGTGATAAACAAGAAGCTTACCACCCGAAAATATAAATGGTCGTGGCATAAAATTAATAGATTCTTCCGAAGTAACGCAATATTTACATCAAACTGATTCAAAATTTATTTACAATTCAGTTGATGGCGCAAAATGAGCTAGATCTTACTATAATTAGGAAATTAATAAGCTGCAAAAGTGCTCAAAAACGAAGTGCAAACGATAATTTAGCAGTAAAATAGGACAGGCCTGTTTAAAAGATAATTAACTTTGTTCTGATGTCGGTATCCCTCTCTAGTAAACTGTTGTTATATTTTATGTGCACATTCGTTGTGCAAAATGTAAGCGCTCAAAATTTTAAATCAATCGATTTCCCCAGAGTTGTTTTGGTTCAACTTTCTTCTGAACAAAACAGGATTAATGCGCTTCAAAAAACGAAAAGATACAATGACCTTGAGCGATTTAAACAAGAAGCAGAGGCTGTAAGAAATGCAACAATTGCAGATTTTAGAGATAATTTTAAGTTTTGCAAAGTGTATTTTTACATTGACACGAATATACAAAAAGTAAAAGATTGCCAACTAGAGGGTGTTCTGCTTTATAGTGACTTATCGCCAGTAACCAATATATCATTGGCAGATAGTTGTGAATTAAACGCCATTGTTTATTATGGCTATCCGCAATGGCAAACAAAAAAGGGAAAATGGGATACAACCAAATCTAATTTTGGTGAATCAGGTAAACCATATGGTCGTGCTTTGGTAATAAATGACCATCAATTGAGACAAATTTACTACCTATATTGGCTTGATGGTGATTTTTTCAACCTTAGATTCTTGGTAAAAAAGAAGAATAGAAAAAATAAATACATGTATTTTTCCAGAAAATTCGAACTCGAATATACGCCACAAGCAGCTGAATTGGATAGGAGTTTGAACGAGCGTGAAAGAAGATTGAGGAGAAAGTACAATAGATGAGGAATAGAACCTTTACACAACATATTTACAAATATTTCGGCAGCAGCAAACAAGTAATTTAGTTAAGTTGATTCAACTAAATTTTGGTAAATTTGCAATCCGTAAAGCAAACTACATTTCATACGATGATAGACATTAAAGTACCAGCAGTAGGTGAATCTATAAGTGAGGTTACCTTAGTAAAATGGCTAAAAAAAGAAGGATCTTACGTAAACAGGGACGAAGTACTTTGTGAGCTAGAATCTGAAAAAGCAACCTTCGAGCTTAACGCTGAGCAGGCAGGTATATTGCATATAAAAGCCGAAGAAGGTGTAACACTAAATATAGGAGACCTAGCCTGTAGTATTGATGAAACTGCTGCAAAACCTGAAAACACTGCACCAGCACCAGTAGCTGCTGCACCAGTGGCAACTGCGGCGACAGCTGATACAAAACCAGCTGCGACTGCTGCACCTGCCAGCGATGTAAAGGCGACGCCAGTAGCGCAAGCTATAATGGCTGACAAACAAGTGAAACCTACAGAAGTAAAAGGCACTGGTGCAAAGGGCCGAATAATGAAACAAGATGTGCTGGAAGCAATAGCTCACCCAGGACGCAAAGGAGGTGATACAGCATTTACGAGGGAAGACCGTCGTGAAAAAATGAGCAATCTTCGTAAGACAGTCTCTCGCCGTCTGGTAGAAGCCAAAAACAGTACTGCAATGCTTACTACCTTTAACGAGGTAGACATGACCCGCATCATGGATATACGCAAGGCTTACAAAGACTCATTTAAAGAGTCGCATGGTGTAAACCTAGGCTTTATGTCGTTTTTCACTAAGGCATGCTGCATAGCACTGCAAGAGTGGCCAGCCGTTAACGCTTACATTGATGGAGAAACACTAGTATACCACGATTACTGCGATATATCTATAGCTGTATCTGCTCCTAAGGGGCTTGTAGTGCCTATTATACGCAATGCTGAAAGCCTTAGTATGGCGGGAATAGAGCAAAAAGTAGTGGAGTTGGCTAAAAAAGCAAGAGATAACAAATTAACTCCTGATGAAATGACCGGTGGTACTTTTACCATAACTAATGGTGGTGTATTTGGGTCATTGATGTCTACGCCTATTATAAATATACCACAGTCTGCAATACTGGGTATGCATAAAATACAAGACCGCCCTATGGCGATAAATGGTAAAGTAGAGATACGTCCGATGATGTATTTGGCACTTAGCTATGATCACCGTATTATAGATGGTCGTGAGTCGGTAGGTTTCTTGGTACGTGTAAAAGAATTGCTTGAGAATCCAGATTTTATGCTATTTGGTAGTGATCCAGTAAAAACATTATTGGAAATCTAAGGAACGATAACCAAATATATTCTTAAAAACGCGAAACCACCGGACATTCATTCTATGTTCGGTGGTTTTAGCTTTAGTTCACTAGTTTATTAGATTATTTCTCTTCTACAATATCACTGGTGAAATTTCGTATTTCTTTGTCGTTTGCAAACTTGCCTGAGTTATATTCCACTGATTTGTTTCGGGGTATAGACAGGCTCTCCCAAGAAGAAATACTGCGAAGCTTTGACACATAAACTATTTGCCCAATATGATAGGCATAATGTGCTATTTGCCTATTTATAGCCTCTAATATTGTATGTCCGTCATTTCTGATATAGATTATTTGCTCTAGGTCATCATCGGCTATACTATCCAATGCATGAAATAAACAAGCCCAACCTTCTTCCCACATTTTCAATATCTGCTCTCTAGACAATGTGGCATCTTCAAATTCAGCATCTCTTTGTCGCCATGGCTTTTCACCATCGGTAGTTTTGAAGTCGGTCCATCTGCTAACCATGTTGCCCCACAAGTGCTTTACAATTGTAGCTATGCTGTTAGTGTCTTCGTTAGCTTGCCAGTTTAGTTGTTCATCATTTACCTGTGCCATTGATTTCTCCCCTAGTTGTTTGTACATCTTGAAGAGTGTTTTTGCATTATCAATATACTTCATGCTAAAAAAAAATTAGGTAGAATCTAAATTACAAAGAAATAAAAAGATGGCGCTACAAATGAATGTTATATTCCAATAAAAAACTCACCCCGGCAATTAGCCGGGGTGAGTGAAAATATATGAATGGATTTCAGAATTAAGCAGTTACGGCTAATACTTCGGCCATTGTGATACCTATATTAGCAGGGCTATCTACTACATGTATACCACACTCGCGCATGATTTTCATTTTAGCAGCAGCAGTATCATCAGCACCACCTACAATAGCACCAGCATGACCCATACGGCGACCAGCAGGAGCGGTTTGACCGGCTATGAAACCTACTACTGGTTTGCGCATATTATCTTTGAGCCAGTAAGCAGCTTCAGCTTCCATGTTGCCACCTATTTCGCCAATCATAATAATACCATCAGTTTCAGGGTCATTCATAAGTAGTTCTACTGCCTCGCGGGTAGTAGTACCTATAATAGGATCACCACCTATGCCGATAGCTGTAGATATACCCATACCAGCCTTAACTGACTGATCAGCAGCTTCGTAAGTAAGTGTACCTGATTTAGAAACGATACCAATACGACCTGGCTTGAAAACAAAACCTGGCATAATACCTACTTTAGCTTCACCAGCAGTGATAACACCAGGGCAGTTAGGACCTATAAGACGACAGTTACGACCGTTCATAAACTCGCGAGCCTTAACCATATCTTGTACAGGGATACCCTCTGTAATGCAGATAATAACTTTAACACCAGCATCAGCAGCTTCCATAATCGCATCGGCTGCAAACGCAGGTGGTACAAATATGATAGACACATCAGCACCTGTAGCATCTACTGCATCCTTAACGGTATTGAATACCGGACGATCGAGGTGAGTAGTTCCACCTTTGGCAGGAGTAACGCCACCTACGACGTTGGTGCCGTATTCTATCATTTGGGTAGCATGAAAGGTACCTTCAGTACCTGTAAAACCCTGTACAATAACTCTTGATTCTTTGTTTACTAAAACAGCCATTAGCCTTTTATTTTAAAATAGTGCAAAATTAATAGAAATAACGCAAATAGTCGGATAAAATCTTTGTAACCAAACCGCAATGAAGCAGTAAACATTGTGCATAAAACATGCACGACGATGAATACAAATATCTAAGCTAGTTTGCTCATAAGATTGGTATTAAGTGCATCCAGAAACTCATCTGTATACAAATAATGCTCCCCATGATTCACTTTGTTTCCATGAATACAAACTGCCAAATCTTTTGTCATTTTACCACTTTCTACAGTTTCAATACATACCTGTTCCAAAGTGTTAGCAAAATTTATCAGGTCATCGTTATTATCCAATTTGCCACGGAACGCTAAGCCACGAGTCCAGGCAAATATTGAAGCAATAGGATTAGTAGAGGTAGGTTTTCCTTTTTGGTATTCTCTGTAGTGGCGTGTTACTGTGCCATGTGCTGCCTCTGACTCCATGGTTTTGCCGTCAGGCGTTACCAAAACTGATGTCATAAGACCCAGCGACCCAAAACCCTGAGCTACTGTATCGCTCTGAACATCTCCATCATAGTTTTTGCAGGCCCAAACAAAGTTGCCGTGCCATTTTAGTGCACTAGCCACCATATCATCTATTAGCCTATGCTCATAAGTAATATTTTCACTTTCGAAAGCAGATTTAAATTCATTCTGGTAAATGTCTTCAAAAATGTCTTTGAATCTACCATCATACTTTTTGAGAATTGTATTTTTGGTAGAGAGATAAAGCGGCCACTTTTTCTGCAGTGCAAGATTGAAACAAGATCTGGCGAAACCAATAATAGACTCATCAGTATTGTACATAGCAAGCGCTACACCATCACCTTTGAAGTTGTATACCTCATGCTCTATAGTAGTACCATCTTCGCCTTCAAACTTAATGGTAAGTTTTCCTTTTCCTTTTACAACAAAATCAGTAGCCCTATACTGATCGCCAAAAGCATGACGACCAATGCAGATAGGAGCAGTCCAATTGGGTACTAGTCTGGGGATATTGCTCATTACAATAGGCTCTCTGAACACAGTACCATCTAGTATATTACGAATAGTACCGTTTGGGCTCTTCCACATTTGTTTCAGTTTGAATTCAGAAACACGTGCCTCATCGGGGGTGATAGTTGCACACTTTATACCTACACCATATTGCTTAATAGCATTAGCTGCATCAACTGTAACCTGATCATTGGTTTCATCGCGATATTCGACACCTAGATCGAAGTATTTGATATCAATATCAAGGTAAGGAAGAATCAACTTATCTTTGATATACTTCCATATTATGCGGGTCATTTCATCGCCATCCAGCTCTACAACCGGATTGAGCACTTTGATTTTAGCCATTGAGTTATAATTTGTTGATTATTATGAAATATGCAAAGTGGCGAACACAATAATAAAGCTTATTAAGCCCCAACTTTACAGAGGTCAAAAGTAAAAAGATTTTGGAAAGTAAAACGAGAAATAAAGAAAACAGCAAATGAGACTATTTTATTTTTTCTTGTAATAATAAGCAGACAAACCCAATTTACTAAAAGTAGTAATGTGCAAGTCGCTGCCTGAGAGTTTAAGCACTTTGTATGTAAATGTATCTCCTGTATTGTAAATAGTGTATAGAGAAACATCTCCACCAAAATACCATCTGAACCCCAAATCTGGCGCTTGTGTAGTATACTCTTTCCCGGTACTATCTTTTTTGAACTCGAGAATGTTTGTTATAGTAGTGCTTGCTGGATTTCTTTCCCATTGGTCAATAATACCATTAGAATTATCGTCTGTAGCAAAACCTACTTTTTCCCATCTCCCAATTATTCGTGCATTAGGACTGGTATTCTCATCTCCTTTATTGCAAGAAAAGACAAAACAACAAACCATACAAACAATACCCCGAACACATTAACTGTTGTTTTCATAAACTTCGGCTTTAAGAATATAGCAATATTGATAGAGTAACAGAAGTACTTATTGCAAATATACCTAAATACGTGTATGATAACATCAATAATCGCCGAAACCTGTTACCGGTAATTCAGCTAAAGCAGCCTCCAATTGTTTGTCATTAGGTGCAATACCATGCCACTCGTGAGTGCCTTCCATAAAACTAACCCCTTTGCCCATAGCCGTGTGCATTATGATGCATACAGGTTTGCCGTTTCCGGTAGCTTCTTTTGCTTTGGCAAGCCCATCAAGAACATGCTGCATTTCATTTCCGTTCATTTCTAGTACATGCCATCCAAATGCCTCGAACTTACTGCGCAATGAACCAAGATTCATAACAACATCTGTAGGGCCATCAATTTGTTGTCCGTTGTAGTCGATAGTTGCTATGAGATTATCTATTTTGTGATGAGCGGCAAACATAATAGCCTCCCAGTTTTGACCTTCTTGCAACTCACCATCGCCATGCAGAGAATAAACAATATGATTGTCATTGTTCATTTTTTTGGCAAGAGCAGCACCAGCGGCTACACTCAGCCCCTGACCTAGCGAACCACTAGCTATGCGGACGCCAGGGAGATGCTCATGAGTGGCAGGATGTCCTTGAAGTCTGGAATTAATATGCCTGAAAGTAGCCAACTCTGTGACAGGAAAATAACCAGACCGTGCCAAAACGCTATAAAAAACAGGTGAAATATGACCATTAGAAAGAAAGAAAATATCCTCTCCTACCCCATCCATATCAAAGCCATCTTTCCTGTCCATAACACTGAAGTAAAGAGCTGTAAGGAAGTCGGTACAACCTAATGAACCACCAGGATGACCGCTTTGCACCTTGTGTACCATACGTACTATATCGCGGCGCACCTGTGTGGCCATTTCTTTCAATTGATC
>CAZRPA010000071.1:0-19042 GCA_964601855.1 uncultured Flavipsychrobacter sp.
GTATATCGTCTACAGGGTGTGAAGATCAACGATAAGCACATAGAGGTGATTGTTCGCCAGATGATGCGTAAGGTGAACATCGTAGATCCAGGTGATACTAAATTCCTGGAAGAAGACATCGTTGATAAGTTCGAGTTCATGGACGAAAACGACTGGATATTTGACAAGAAAGTGGTAATGGATGCAGGTGATTCTGATAAGTTACATCCAGGTCAGATAGTTACTATCCGCGAACTTCGTGAGGAAAACAGTGGTCTTCGTCGTGCCGACAAAAAGTTGGTAGAATATCGCGATGCTAACTCTGCTACTTCTTCGCCTATGTTGCTCGGTATCACCAAGGCTTCTTTGGGTACACAGAGCTGGATATCAGCGGCGTCGTTCCAGGAAACAACAAAAGTTCTGTCTCAGGCTGCAATAAACGGTAAAGCCGATTCTCTGGTAGGTCTTAAAGAGAACGTTATTACTGGTAACTTGATACCTGCTGGTACTGGTATGCGCGAATTTGATGACCTAGTAGTAGGCTCTAAAGAAGAGTTCGAACTACTTATGGCCAACAAAGACGTCCTACAGTTTGACGATGAAGAATAATATTACTTGTTACAGCTTATAATGCTCGATAAGTAAACAATATCAATAGCATAAAAGCCGCCTTTTTCGGGCGGCTTTTATGCTGTATATTAGCACTCACATTATATTTCCAATGAAGCTACGATTGTTATTTCTGTTAGTGTTGTTGCAATCAGGAGCATACGCACAGCGTGTGTGTACTGTATACCAGTATGCAATAGGTGAAGAAAACAAAAAGAAAAAAGTACAAACAAGTTACTACAATGAATGGGGTAAACTAACCAAGGAAGTAGTTAGGGGTTACTATGTGTTTCTGGAAAATACTAATACTATGTATTGCCAGCGCGAAGACGGTATTTATGATTATTATTACTTTGACGATACCCAACTCATAAAAACTGTAGTAACCAACACCGATGATCTTACAGGTGCTCCCATCGATTCTTCTAAGACTTTTTACTACTATGACAGTGTAACTAATCGACTGGAACGCGAAACATCTGTAAAGCACCTCAAAAAGCGTGAACCCGGAAAGAAGCCTGGTAGTTTCAGAAATACTATAAATTACACTTACGATAATGGCAGCAGAATAGCTGAAAAAGCAGGTGCTTATGGTGCCAATACACGTGAGTTTCTGATTTATGACCAAGGTGGTAGATTGATGGGCGATAGCATTCGCAGTTGCAATATGAATGACGACTTTTGTATCATTACCAAGTATGAATATTATGGCAATGAATACAGAGAGTATTCATGGATGTGCGATAGAAAACATCCGTTGATTAATGTGTACAAAAAAGACGAACAAGGTAGGGTTGTAGAGGTGGCATTATGGATGCACAAAGAAGATTTTGATGGTGGTGGCTGCAAAAGCAGTATGCCTAGCAATTGGGGTGCCTATCTCAAAAATGACCTAACCAAATACAAACAGTTTGAGAAAACGCTAACAAAATATAACGCTGAAGGCAAAATCGCCGAAACACAATATTTTTATGCAGGTAAACACACTACCACGCATGAGTATGTGTATCAGTAATAGACTTGTTCACTATTTTATTAAGCTGTAATTACAATGGCAGAAACACAGAAAAATAACCCATTGCATGGTGTTACCTTAGAGCAAATTCTAAATCACCTTGTAGCTCATTATGGTTGGGAACAGATGAACGAGCGTATACGCATCAATTGTTTTTTTGACAACCCCAGTATCAGTTCTAGCCTCAAGTTTTTAAGAAAAACCGAATGGGCTCGCAAGAAAGTAGAAGCATTATACCTTGAAAGTATAGGGCAATAAGTGTAACCTAGGAGTATTCCTTACAGTTACTATTACAATCATTTTACGTTATTCTTCTTTTTGTAGGTAAGGAAAGTCATTATCAGCCCTAGTTCTTCAGTACTTACAGATTCGTCGGTTAGTGCAGCTTCATGTTTTTGATTGGTCACCCTTAGTGTGTACCCCACTAGTTGGCTTTCAGTAAAGTCAGGCACTATAGTTCTTCCTTTTACTTTACTTGTGTGGCATTTAGCGCAGTTCATTTCATACAGTGTTTTTCCTTTCTCCCATTGTTTGATATATCCCTCACGCACATCTGCCGCCATAGCTGCCGGGAAATCGTGCGTTATTTTCGACTTGCTGGTCACGCATGCCATAATGCTAAGAGTGCAAATCAATACTATGCTTATTGTATTTCTATTCATGTTTTTTATTAGTATTCCCCTACAGGTTTGCGGTTATTCAGAGCTTTGATTTTCGATTGTGGTAGGCTGGTGGGTGGTGCTTCAAATGTTATACGTTCATTCAGCGTTTGTATAAATGCTATCAGATTCGCTTTTTCTGTTTTCGAAAGGTGTAGTGAATCTGCCGATAAAGTTTGGTTGGGTACATTTAGCCCCCTTCCTGCCCCACCACCACCATCATAAAAGTCTATTACCTGCTCCATACTATTAAATATGCCATTGTGCATATAGGGTGCGGTGTAAGTAGCATTCCTTATACTGCCTGTTCTGAATGCATTATGAGTTTCGGTAGCAGCATTTATACCAAACCTACCTTTGTCGGGGCTTAATGCCTTATATCCTGTGTCATTAGGCACACCCAATACTTCAAATTCTGAGCCTACATACGGTGGTTTTACTCCGTTGAACTGTGGCACAAAATGACAAGTAGCGCACTGAGCCTTGCTCATGTAGACATTAAATCCAGCTACTTCTTGTGAGGTGAATGTTGTTTTATTGTTCATAGCATCGTCGAGTGGTGCTGTAAACTGGCTGAATTTGCTGTAGTAAAATGAAATTGCAGATACTATATGTTCCAGTGTTATCTCTGGTTCTTGCGGGGTATGTTTTAGTAGTTTTTTGAAGGTGGTTTTGTATTCGCTACAGCTGAGTACTTTTTTTAGAATCTCATTTGCTTCGCCACCCATTTCATCAGCATTGGTCATTACATCTTTACCCTGGTCTTGCATACTTATGTGTTTGCCATCCAGCATCAGTAGGTGGTTATAGCCAGCATTGATAAGAGATGGGGTATTGCGTGCAAGCTGACCGGTACGGCTGAAGTTAACTGCAGTGCGGGTAGTGGTATCGGTAAAGTATTGGGTAGGTTTGTGACAAGAACCACAACTACGCATATTATTACCAGATAATATAGGGTCGTAAAACAGTAATTTACCTACATGTTCTATTTCAGCTAGTGTAACAGAGTCTTTCACCCTAAGGTATATACCCTTGGCATTCTGACCGTTGTATAGTTTTTTATCAAAAATGGAAGTGGCATTTTTGTTCAGTGAGTAGTCAACATTACTCCTGCTCACCACGCCATATTTAAGTATCAATTCCTGATTAATGGCAAACAGTGGATTTACAAAGTTTCTAATGAAAGTATAATGGTCAAACTGTGTGTAATCATCAGGCTGACTACCCACAAATGTTTGCATTTTTTGTGCCAATAAGGTATAAGTATCAGGTAGAGCAGTGGCAGGAAAACTATTATTGAATGAGGCATAGATGCCGTTTACTGCACCTATCATATGTTTCAACTCAGGTATTAGGGCATCGGTATTAGGGCATTCGAATCCTGTGGTGTATATAGCTGCCAAATTCAGCAGATAAAGCCTGTTGCACAAATAGAAATGATGGTAGTTGTTGATGTTGCGTGTTATAGAGTCATGCAGGTACCCGTCGGTAGCGGCTATCGCTTTGCTTACATAGGCTGCCAGTGTATCTCTGTTGGGGTGTTGCTCTTCCAGATACAGGTATGATAATGTAAGTCCGGCTCCTATCCGCTTATAGGGTTTTTCAAATTTCTCAAAGACTTCTGTTTCCCATTCTACTGGTAGCGGACTATTGATGTTTTTGTAAGCTAGTGGATCGAGATACCTTAGCCAGAAGTCTACAGACTTCAATCCCAATCGTGTACTATCTATTTTAGCTTTTATAGCAACTATACTATTGCTGTCTAGCGTTTGCTGGTGGGTGATGAAATTTAGTAGCTTATTTTCTATACGGCTAAATGCTGTTATGCTGTTTAGATATGTATCGTTGTATAATTCTTTTTGTTCTTGGCTAAAGGAAAGTATAATGCATGCTATGGTTGCCAAAACCCCACTTATCACTAATCGTCTACGCATATTTAGTTTTTGCATCGTTGTCAGGTACTACAATGTGCAAACATATTTCCTAGCTGTTGCTGCAACGTTTACACAATATTAAATGCCGGTTAATTTCGCACATAAAAAAGGGGTTTGCCGAAATGAATCAGCAAACCCCTTTTAGTTATTCTGTAATGACTAATGAAATATTAGTGCATTATTACCAGTTTGTAGTTGGCGGTAGCAGTACCATCAGCTATCTGTAAGAAGTAAACACCGTTTTGTAAAGAAGAAGTATTCAGTTCAAAACTATGCATGCCTGCTTTCAGTTCTTTAGCCATTGTTGGTATTACTTGTTTGCCCTGTACATCTACTAACGATACATTCAGATTACCAGCTTTTACTAGCTCCACTTGCAGTGTAGCAGTGTTATTGGTAGGGTTAGGGAATACTTTCATAGAAGAAAGATTGCTCAATGTACCTACGCTAAGACCTGGTATACCATTACCACTCACAGCAAAGTCATACAAAGACTCATCAGCATCGTTGCTGTTTACGTTCATCGTTGCATTTCTTGTGCCCAGTACGCTTGGGTTGAAGGTTGCAGTTACACTGTAGCTAGCTGCTGTAGCAATGGTTACAGGGAAAGTAGGAGCACCAGTAAGCGCAAAGTCAGAAGCATTTGCACCAGTGAAGTTGATACCAGTTACTGTAAGATTACCAAGACCCGTATTCTGTATCACAAACACTTTAGATACTGTTGTACCTATGTTAGCATTACCAAAATCAGTATTGTTAGTAGCACCTGGTGTAGCATCACCATCTATTATATTAGTACTATTTCCCTGTAGATTGATTTCTGGAATTTCTACACCAGTACCGCTCAACGCGAAGTCATAGTTTGATTCATTCACATCGCTGTTCATAATGTGTATGGTGGCATTTCTGCTACCAGATGCCATAGGTGCAAAACGTACAGATATAGTTTGTGTAGCACCTGTTGCTATGCTCAATGGCAGTGTAGGAGCACCTACTACCGCAAACTCAGAAGCATTTACACCAGAGAAATTGATACCTGTTACGTTCAGTGTACCAGCACCAGTATTGTGTATTACAAAGCTAGCAGTGTCGCTGCTTCCAGTGTTCACATTTCCATAGTTGGTGAAATCGGTAGTTGCAGTAGTTGTTGTTCCATCAGCTATAGCTACTGAGTTACCTGTTACATTTACTTCCGGTGCAGCATTGTATGTACCAGGGTTGAAGAAAGCCAGCATCTGTCCACCTTCTACTACTTCACCTGGTATAGCATAGTGGGTCTGATCATAAAGCATGAACATACCTGGACCTAGGATATTTTCCATATCTATGATGCCAGATGATTCTTCATCAATAGTTAGGAAATTAGTACCACCAGGTATAAATCTTGTACTATCCTGCGATCCTACCAGTTTCAGCACATCAGTAGCTATTGTATATTCCCATACTTTAGCAAGGTGTGTATTGCCACCCGGATCTTCTTGCAACAATATATGACCGTAGTTGTCCATAGTCATATTATCTAGCATTCTCTGACCTTCAGTGCCATCAAGTACGGCAGTGATAGTACCACCAGTTGCTGGGTTCGCTGCGTCGTTGAAACGCAATCTCCACATACGGCTAGGGCTAGTGAATGAGTTAGTAGTTACAAAGTAAAAATCATTAGGATTTTTAGGATCCCATACACCATCTTCAGGACGCAAGAACGTGGTTACTCCCAATGTGTTACTTAGAGTGTTTATGGCAGATCCTGTCATATTATGTACATCACCCAAGTCAGCAAGTGTGAATCCAGTACCTGCAGCAGGAACCGAGCTACTAGACTCAGCTACCAAACCTGTTACTTTTACGCCATATAATTTACCACCATTCAGACCTGCTTTGTCTACTTCTGAGCCTGAAGTTGATTTTGTACCTACATACACATATACCTGACCCGGTGTAGCATCATCAAGACCAATAACCACCGTAGTATCACTTTCTTTAGGGCTAGCTACTGCATTCTCCCATGAGAATTTACCTAAGTAAGGTAATTCATATGTTTTGCCAGTATTAGGACCCGATGCAACGTGACCAAACGCACGACCCTCGTTACCTGTTTCTTCACCATTCATGAATATGCGAGCCATTGTACCTTTTCCGGTAACACTATTGTAGAATGCTGAAACTTCTGGAAGATCAGCAGAACAAAATCTTGCAAAAGCTGCTGTAGTAGATGGGAAAGCTGCATTGTAGGTAATGTAGCTATTTGTTACAGTGTTCCATATGTTTGCGCTTTGTATCAAATCACCACCACTAACTACAGATAAGTCCGATTTTTTGATGATCCATTTAGATACAAAAGCACCTACAGAGCCATGAGCTCTTACCACACCAGTAGTGTTGCCCATTTCATGGTTCAACAATGCTGTGAATGTACCATCACCATTGTCAAAAGCACCCATACCATCACCAAGACCAGCTAATTTGTAAGTACCTACAGTTTCGCCAGCTGTAAGTAATGATGTGAAAGATGCACCAGCTACTGTAGGTACCATGTATGGTGTGCCTGAAGTGCTAGGGCCTGTTATGCCAGGAGGAAGTAAACTGCCTATAGGTGTGAAACCTACAAGTTTGTTACTACCACTAAGACCGTATTTTACTACATGACTCAGATTAGTAGTAGCAGTAGCTATACCATCTTCAGCAGCAGAAAACTGACCATAATCATTGTCATTGCCTATAAATATAGTGCTGTCGTTAAGTATTGCCAATCCTTCAGCTTTGTCAAGAGCAGGATCCCAGCCTGAAGCCAGAACGTTCATAAACAAAGATTTAGAAACAGGTACTATACCATTTGCAGCCAAACCAGCAGAATCAACCAATGCTTCTAGTGTAACACCACTGTACAAACCAGAGTTTACAGCAGTAGCACCATTTATGTTGATTTTATAAATGCGCTTAAAGTCAGATGTGCCTCTCAGAGCAGCTTCCATAACCAGGAAGGTACTGTCATTGATAGCAGCCATGTCTCCTATTTTCCAATCTCTGAGGCGTATCTGGTTTGATCCTGAAGCGCCTATGATACCGTCATTCAGATAAGCGAACATACGTGTAGCATTAGTTACAGGGTCTATTTCCAGTATTCTGTGTACACGTGTATTTTCACCTACTACTTTGGTTGGGTATAATATAGGGCTCTGTATGATAGCATATACCTTACCATTTGGAGCTATAGTGATACCTTCAAAACCACGATTGTTTTTTCTGTATCTGAATACAGTATCTATAGCTACATCTTGTGGTTGTGCACCCGGTAGGGTAGCATAGGGCGAGTATCTTTTTAATACCACACCATTCTGGTTTAGTTTCCATACAGTTGGTCCACCTTCTTCACATATCCAGAAGTTACCTTCTCTATCTACTATTATACCTTCAGCATCTACACCCCATATATCTTTAGCCGTAGTTTTAGTAGAGAAGTTAGCACAATCTTGCACTGTATCAGTACTAGCTATTTCAGCTGCAGTACTACCAAAACCTGTAGGATTGATGATACCAGTAGCTGTTGTTCCACCCGGGCGCTTGATGGTTATTGTCTGCAATATCTGAACAGAATCTCCTCTTAGACGTATTCTGTGGATTTTTGGCGCATAGTTAGGAAAGGCATATATCTTGTCATAGGTAGGACGGCAGCTTGATGGATTAGCATTTCCTGCATCTACGTTAACACCTCTGTCCGAACATACCCAGAATTCCTTACCATCTGTACCCGGAATAGCATACAAACCAGAAAAACCTGCCTCGCGGAAGTTGATTCCCTGATAGGTACCAATGGGTGCCGAATGGAAGTTTTTATAATCTTGCAACAGAGATATCTGTGCTTGGGTGGGTGCACCAGCGGCCATCAGTGCGCTGATACCCAGTAGCTTTAAGAATAGCTTTTTTTTCATTTGGGAGATTTTGAATTTGGTACGAAATTATCCTCCCACTGTTACGCAGTGTTTAGGTAGATGTTACCGAATTCTAATCTAATTCTTAAGCCAATAAGTTGTGGGTATTAATTATAAATATGCATATGCTTTGTGTACGTACTTAATTTCAAATGTTGCGTTCAATCGCTACTTGCCCGATTTAGATCGTAGTATCTTCCTCCTTTCCGATTGTATAAGAGGTAGTGCTTTACCAAAATTGCTGATCACAAGTTCCAGATTTGCCACTATTTCCTCTTTCCCAGTGTTTTGCCTAGATAGCGCATCTATAGTCGAAATTGCTTCATACACATCTTTTATTTTCACCACACTAGCGCTCGATTTTAGTGCATGTGCTTGTTTGTGTATCGCACAAAAGTCATTGGTAGTTCTTATAAGTTTTTCCAGATTGTTCAATCCCACAGGAAATGACTCAACAAATATCGTGAGCACTTCATAAATATATTGACTGTCGCCTGATGAGGTGTCTATAAGGTAAGACAAATCCAATATAGGTTTATTCATAGCAGTTCAGTCAGTGTTGCATTTGATTGAGTAAACCCATCTCTGTTATCGTTTTCTCTAGCTTTTGTATTTCAAACGGTTTTACTATACAGGCATTCATTCCTGTATCTATACACTTTTTCATTTCTTCTTCAAAGCTGCTCGCAGAGAGTGCAATAATGGGTGTATTGTCCCTTAGTGTTTGTCTGATATATGTTGTAGCTTCAAACCCATCCATCTCGGGCATAAACAAGTCCATAAGTATCAGGTCAAATCTCCCATTTTCCATTGCTTTTATTACCTCATTCCCATTCACTGCTATTGTTACAGAAGCGCCATTTTTCATTAGGTTATGGCTCACGATTTTCTGATTCAAAGCATTATCTTCAGCAACCAATATCTTAATGCCCGTTAGCAATGTAGTGTGTTTTAGTTAGTTGAAAGGTTATAATAGTACCATAAACTGTACAAAGTACAGTTTATTTCAGCTTGCTGTTCTTGCGGCTGTATGCAAAGTATATTATCAGGCCTAATGCTAGCCACACTCCCAAACGTGCCCAGTTAGTCCAGCCCAAGCCAGCTATCATAGCACCACACACCAATATACCCAATATGGCAACCAAGCCTACCGCTGGCACCTTAAACTGGCGTTGTATTTCAGGATTCGTGATTCTGAGTATCCATACTCCGGCACATACCAGCATAAAGGCAAATAGTGTACCTATACTGGTCATGTCACCTACTATATCTCCAGGCACAAATGCGGCAAATGCACCTACTAACACAAAAAATATCCAGTTAGATTTGTAGGGAGTGTGGTATTTAGGATGCAAATCAGAGAACACTTTGGGTACAAGTCCATCGCGGCTCATCGAGTAAAACACCCTCGATTGCCCCATAAGCATTACCAGTATTACAGACGAGAAACCAAACAGAATAGCCACAGTCACCAGATTGGCTAGCCACACATGTCCCGCCATATAGGTGGTAATGGCATATGCCACAGACGCTTCCTTTCCCGTAGTTCTGAAATCATCTACCTTAGCTACACCTGTCAGCACATGGGCAAACAAGATGTATAGTATGGTACACACCACCAGCGATCCTAATATACCTATAGGCATGTCTCGCTTCGGGTTTTTAGCCTCTTGTGCGGCAGTTGACACTGCATCAAATCCTATAAATGCAAAAAATACCACCCCAGCTGCTCCTAGTATTCCCCATATACCACCATAATTATGGCTTACTCCCTGTGTATCTGTATACACTGTAGGCTCTGGTATATACGGAATATGGTTCTCTGGTCTCATATAGCTCCATCCCAATACTATGAACAGGATAACAATACTCACCTTCGACAGCACTATAATGCCATTTACAAAAGCCGATTCTTTAGTACCCTTTATCAGCAGCATCGTTAGCATGAGTATAATAAACAAAGCAGGTACATTCATCATGCCATGGCTTATCACCACTCCCTGTGCATCTTTGAGCGATTCAAACGGTGAGTGCGACCACTCATAGGGTATTCGCATACCCACCATTTCCAGTAGTTTATTCAGGTATTCGCTCCAGGCTATGCCCACTGTGGCAGCACCTACCGCATACTCTAGCACCAGATCCCAACCTATAATCCAGGCTACAAGCTCGCCCATAGTAGCATAAGAATAAGTGTACGCACTACCGGCAATAGGTATCATAGAGGCAAACTCGGCATAACAAAGCCCTGCCAATGCGCAGCCAAGAGCAGCTACTATAAAACCGATGGTTACTGATGGTCCGGCATTGTTGGCAGCAGCAGCAGCCGTACGCACAAACAGACCCGCACCTATTATAGCACCTATACCTAGTGCTACCAGATTAGTAGCCGAAAGGGTACGTTTCAACCCTTTTTCACCGTCCGTTGAGTCGAGTATTAACTTGTTGATTGGCTTTTTAGTAAATATTCCCATGACACATTTTTATCCTGAAGGGCTAAGATAAGTAATTAGTTGATTAGTTATAGAGCATCATCGCTAAAACCAGATATATGCAATGTTTTGCGAAACTACAGTAGTCTTCTGTATTGCTTTATTTCGCACTACACAAGTACTATTCCACTAAGTAATAGCAGGGTAGGGTATTAACACCTGTCCTCTCCCATCATAGTGCATATTCTTTCAGTTCCGCCAGCTCTTTGGCTATCTTTTTATTCCATTGCCGCTGCATCTCTCTGTTTTTCGAATGTTTCGTTTGTCGGTCATACCTACGCTGGCATTGCCTTAGCTTACCCGCTGTATGCACATACACCGACGAAAACCATTCTCTTGTATGTTTGCTATGTTTGGGCGAGCGTTCAGCTTCTTGTATATCCTTCCTCAGTTTCCGTGCATACAGTTCTGTAATGTCAAAGTGTCCTTGTTCATGTTGCAGCAGATAATTACCTAATTTTTCATGTTTTTTCCACGATTTATGAGGGCTGCACTGTGCCGTCACGGTTACATGTATACTATCCAGTGTGCAATAGTCAAACTTATCAGTGAGCAATGTATATACATAAGCATCCATGCTTTTGCCTTTGTGTTTGGGCGTGTCTTCTCTCCTAAAATCACTCCATTGCAGTGGTCTGTCCGCACTCCATGTTATAAGCTGGCCACTAGCATCGGCCGACAGACACCAAAGAAAAATAAACGAAAAATATAGTTTCAGATTCATAAGTTAGCAGCAAAATTATGATTTGCAGCATAATTTGATGTTAACCTTGTTTGCTTTGTTATTTTTATACCCATCAACCTACAAAAGACAATAAACTAACAGCACTATGAAAGAGTACAGACTAGCAAAAGGGTGGCAGGTGTTTATGTGGATCACCACACCTCTAATGATGGCAGGTGGAATATTTTTGTTGTTTGAGCCACTTATATCCGGGACCGATGATTTTGATCTTACCCTGTACCTCATCTTGGCTACTATGGGCTTGTTCCTAGTCATTTTTTGTCTGTTCTGTTTTAGAGAACTTCTGGTGTACAAAATTGTAGTTACAAAAGATGCTATCAGTGTTCGCTCTTCATTCGGTACAAGGCATCTGGAGTTTCACGAGATCAAGGGTATCTCTAATATCAACAATATCCTGGTACTCAAACCTCACAATAAAGACAAGAAGAAGATTTCTATCAGCAGTTACATAGGTGATTTCAGTGAGTTACAAAATTTTCTACGCGATAGATTAATAGACTTAGATAAGAAGGATCTGGAAGAAGACCAGAAAAAGATATTGCAAGACGATACTTTCGGTATCAGCGAGGAAGATAGGAGTGAGCATTTAAAGAAAGCAGCCTTCAAGGCCAGAATCATCAACATTGCTGGGGTTATATCCGGAGCTTGGGTATTTATTTATCCCCGTCCTTACGATGTAGCTATTATTTCCAGCGCATGTGTGTTGCTTGCAGCCATTGCCTTGGTGCGCACCTCTGGCGGGTTATTGCATTTTAGTCGCAAAAACAACAGTGCCTATCCTTCAGTCACAGCAGCAGTATTTTCATCATCGCTATCTATAGCCATACGCGCACTTATCGATTTTGAAGTGTACGATTACAGTCCGCTTTGGCTATCACTTTCCATAGTCACCCTCATTACTTTGGTTTTGTTATTTCCTTCCCACAGAGAGCGTAAGTACAATCCTGCTGCTATTGTAGAGACCATCATAGCATCCCTAGCATTTGGCTTTGGTTCAGTATTGTTTTACAATTGTTATTACGACAATTCCATACCCGCCCAAAACAATGTAGCAGTCATAAGCAAGCGCATAAGTAGTGGTAAAACCACAACCTATTATCTCTCAGTAACCAGTTGGGGCAACCGAGCCGAAGGCGACGAACTAACAGTTTCAAAAAACCAATACAACGAAACCTCAGAAGGCGATTCAGTTACAGTATACCTCAGCAAAGGCAAACTAGGCATACCTTGGATATCTGTATGGACGAAATAGGGTTTTGAGAATAAATATTTAAATTGTAGTGGTTTGTTTCATTGAAAAAACATAAACGCACTATACAGGTCCACTTTTGTAACGCTACAAAAAAAGCGGAGAAACCGCTATTCGCTCTGTTTCTCCGCTCTTCTATCCTTGTGCCCCAGACGGGAATTGAACCCGTACTCGCCTTGCGGCAAACAGGATTTTAAGTCCTGCGCGTCTACCAATTCCACCACCAGGGCTTCAGCATACCCGCGACCCCAACCTTGGCAAGGTTGTGCTCTACCAACTGAGCTACTTCCGCATATCTTTAAGAACTTTTGAGAGTGCAAATATAAGTCCGCAATGTTAATTTACAAACTTCTTTTCGTAAAATTTTAATTCTAATAGGAGCATCCCCAAACGTACTACCTACAGGGCTTTTCAGGGCTTTTATATCATCTTTATTTTACCATGTTTATGTAGGTATGTTGCTCTGTGTTATCTGTTGTTAGGTATCGTACACTATAGTATATGCAGCCATGTATGGTCTGTGTAACTAACATGGTTATCTTTGCCCACAGTATGGCTAAGTGTTCGTTCTTATCGCTGGTAAAAAAAGACTTTCTCATGGAGTGGCGACAAAAGCATGCCCTGTTTGGGGTGTTGCTTTATGTAGGTGCTACTGTGTTTGTGGTGTATATGATGAATGGCCAGCCAGAGGCAAGAGCATGGAATGCGCTTTTTTGGCTCACGCAGTTGTTTGTAGCCGTCAATTCTATGGCCAAGAGTTTTTTGCAAGAGCACCCACACAGGTTCAGGTATTATTATGGTATCGTCAAGCCAGTTACCTTTCTGCTAGCCAAGCTTACCTATAGTACCCTGCTCATGGTGCTAATGACGGGTATGAGCCTACTACTTTATGGTATGATGCTAGGCTGGCCCATGACAAACAGCGTTTTGTTTGTGGTTATCGCCATTACTGGTAGTGTCAGTATGTCTGTGGTATTTACGTTTTTGTCGGCTATAGCAGCACGGGCCCAGCAGAATTCATCTTTGATGGCTATACTAGGTTTTCCGCTAGTTACTCCAGTGCTTATGATACTCAGCAAGCTGGCATCGGCAGCGCTACAGCCAGTATACATGCCCGGCTGGTGGGGGCTGGCATTAGTACTCATAGGGCTAGATATACTTATTGTTTTTCTAGGTATGATACTATTCCCCTTTTTGTGGCAAGAATAGCATGCAATTAAAATCCAATTTTTGCGTTTTGTATAGAGTCTTTTGCGTAAATTTACATCATTGAAAGCCTTATAAATACAGGAATATGAAAAAGATATTATTGAGTGCCCTAGCAGTAGCAGCTTTGTCTACCACCTATGCACAATCGGGTGTTACACCTGCTACAAGCCTTACTACTACGCTTCGCCAGCAGTCTACAGTTACTGCAGGTAAGCAGACACCTACCCAGAAAGCCGCTACATCTACTGCAGTAGGTACAAGCGCAGCAGCTACCGCCAACAGTAGTACTGTGAAGCAAGCACCTGCTACCAACAAAACCAAACAAGCCGCACAACCGGTAAGCAACACAGCTACCCGCAAAAAATAATACTCTACAATAATAATATTTTACCAACGCTACCTATACCATACACAGGTGTAGGTAGCGTTAGCTTTTTGGGGAGTGTTGCTACTTTTTATCCGTCTTTGTATGAGGGCACGAAAGTCGATGTATCCTGTTATCTTTATGCCATAGTATGAAGCTAAAAAGAATAGTCTGTACCGTCACTAATGACCTGAACTATGATCAGCGCATGATACGTATCTGTAATACACTTACAGATGCGGGTTATGAGGTAACATTGGTAGGTTTTCAGCGCAAGAATAGTAAGCCACTAGAAGAGCGAAAGTTCAAACAAGTGCGGCTGCCTATAATGGTAGAGCAGGGCAAACTGATGTATGCTCATTATTGGTTCAATTTGTTTTTCTTTTTGCTATTCAGAAAAGCAGATGTGCTCTGTGCTATAGACCTTGATACCATATTGCCGGTTTATTATGTTTCTAAAATAAGGGGGCTAAAGCGGGTACATGATGCCCACGAGATATTTACAGAACTGAAAGAAGTAATATCGCGCCCGGCTGTGTACAAAATGTGGAGCTGGATAGCCCAACACACGATACCAAAGTTCCCAGCTGGATACACTATAGGGGAGTGTTATGCCGATGATTTTAAGGCTCGGTATGGTGTTGATTATGGGGTGGTACGCAATGCAACTATACTAAAGCCAGTAATAATACCCGAAAAAAAAGAACGTTTTATACTATATCAGGGGGCGGTAAACGTGGGTAGGTGTTTTGAACAACTGATACCTGCCATGAAGCAGGTAGATGCCCAGCTGATAGTGTGTGGCGAGGGTAATTTCTTTGAGCAGGCACAAGCGCTGGCTAGGCAATTTGGTGTAGAGGATAAGGTGCGCTTTGAGGGGTATGTACCACCGGCTAAACTGGGCGAATATACCCTACAGGCTTATGTAGGTATTACGTTGTTTGAAGATACAAGCCTCAGTAATAGACTTTCGCTAGCCAATCGTTTTTTTGACTATATGCACCATGGTGTACCGCAGTTGGGTATGGAATATCCCGAATATGTGCGGGTAAATGCGGAGTATGAAGTAGCCTGCCTAGTACCCTACAGCAACCCTGATACTATAGCCGCAGCACTCAACAAACTACTGACCGATGATACTTACTACACCTGCCTGCAACAGAACTGTCTAAAAGCACGCGAAAAATACTGCTGGCAGGAGCAAGCCAAAACCCTGATAGAAACCTACAAAAAGCTTGAACAAAACTAAGATTCATATTGTTTCTTTTGATATTCCGTATCCTGCCAACTATGGTGGGGCTATAGATGTATACTACAAGGTAAAGAACCTGAGCGAGGCAGGGTGTGAGGTATACCTGCACTGCTATGAGTATGGCGACCGTACCCCACAACCCATATTGGACCAATATTGCAAAAAAGTATGGTATTATAAGCGACAAACCGGACTATCAGGACTATCGTTGACGAAGCCATATATTGTATCATCGAGAAAGGGGGAAGAGCTATTGAAGAATTTGCTAAGTGTTGATGCTGCTATACTGTTTGAGGGGGTGCATACTACTTATTATCTGTCTCACCCAGCTTTGAAAGATAGACTGAAACTAGTGCGCACCCAAAACGTGGAGCAAGAATACTACAGGGGGCTAATGGGTAAGGCTACGTCTCTGGTATCGAAGGCATACTTTGCGGTAGAGGCTGCAATGCTGAGTGTGTATGAAAACAAGATGACAGACGCTGATGCTTTTCTTACGGTGTCGCTATATGACCAGCGGTTTTTTGCTGATAAATACCCGGGTATACCTGCTTATTTTATACCCTCATTTCACTCCTATAATAGTGTGGCAGTGACGCCAGGTATGGGTGATTTTTGTTTGTATCATGCCAATCTGGGGCATCCTGAAAACAGAGAAGTACTACAGTTTCTGCTTCAGGAGGTAGTGCCATATAGCAATATGCGTTTTGTGATAGCGGGCAGAAATGCTGCACCTGCTACTATAAACCGGTGTAAGGAGCTGACTAACTGCACACTCATAAATAACCCAGAAGATGCTGAAATGCATAGACTTATACATGAAGCACATATACATGTGTTGCCTACATTTCAGGAGAGTGGTATAAAGTTGAAACTACTAAGCTCTCTGTTTGGGGGTAGACATATATTGGTAAATAAGTCTATGTTGTTTGGTACAGACTTTAGTAATGTATGTCATATAGCCGAAACTGGTGAGGAGTTTGCGGCAATGATCAACAAACTAGCCACTGTACCCTTTACAGATGAAGATATGGACAACAGAAAACAAGCGCTGTTTCAATACACCAATTCGGTAAACGCACAAAAGATAATAGATATACTCAGCCAAGGTAAGTAAGCACTATCTGGGTTGTAGCAAGCACTGGCAAGTGATGTTGTTCTTACCAGTGCTTGACTATCATACATTTTTTAAGTTGTGCCTACTTCTACTCCCAGTTCTTCTATGAGGTCTTTTTCTACACGTAGGTTATTAATAATAAATACCTGCCTATCGGGGGTGTTTTTGCCCATGTAGTACTCTAGTAGTTTTTGAATCTGAGCATCTTGGCTCAGTAATACGGGGTCTTTTCTGATGTCTTCGCCTATAAATTGTGCAAACTCTTCAGGGCTTATCTCACCCAGACCTTTGAATCGGGTTATTTCTGCCTTGCTGCCTATTTCTGCTATTGCTCGCTGGCGCTCTTCGTCGGTGTAGCAGTATATGGTTTTTTGTTTGTTGCGTACCCTGAATAGGGGAGTTTGCAAAATGTATATATGGTTGCCCCGCACCAGATCTGGGAAGAACTGCAGGAAAAACGTCATGATGAGTAGCCTGATGTGCATACCATCTACATCGGCATCGGTGGCTATTACTATGTTTTTATAGCGTAGTCCGTCCAGGCCTTCTTCTATGTTTAGTGCGTGTTGCAGCAGATTAAATTCCTCATTTTCATATACTACTTTTTTGGTGAGTCCGTAGCAGTTGAGGGGTTTACCTCTTAGGCTGAATACTGCTTGGCTTTCCACACTACGGCTTTTGGTGATGCTGCCGCTGGCACTATCCCCTTCGGTTATGAAGATAGTAGATGCCAGTTGTTTTTCCATAAACTCCTCTTTGCCCTTGGTAGGTGGCTCATCATTGAGGTGAATGCGGCAGTCGCGTAGTTTTTTGTTGTGCAGATTTGCTTTTTTGGCACGGTCGTTTGCCAGTTTACGTATGCCAGATAGTTCTTTGCGTTCGCGTTCGCTTTGTTCTATTCGTTTTTTTAATGCATCGGCAACTGCTGGGTTTTTGTGCAAGAAGTTGTCCAGGTCTTTGCTCAGAAAGTCGGCTATAAATGCCTTCATAGAAGGGCCGCCTTCCCATACATATTGTGAGCCTAGTTTGGTTTTGGTTTGCGACTCGAATACCGGCTCCTGTACCCTAACAGATATGGCTGCGCATATACTCTGCCGCACATCTGCCGCTTCGTAGTCTTTTTTGTAGAAGTCGCGTATGGTTTTTACAAATGCCTCACGGAATGCCCCCTGGTGTGTACCACCTTGGGTAGTATGTTGTCCGTTTACAAACGAATACAGGTCTTCGCCATAGTCGCCATTGTGAGTGATGGCTACTTCTATATCGCTACCTTTCAGGTGTATGATAGGGTAGCGAAGGGTTTCGGCATTGGTTTTGCGGGTAAGCAGGTCTAGCAGGCCATTTTTAGATACAAAGTTTCTGCCATTAAAGTGAATGAGCAGTCCTGCATTCAGAAAGCAATAATTCCAAACCTGATTTTCGAGATAGTCGTGCAGGAAGTGATAATGTTTGAAAATGGTTTCATCGGGTCTGAAGACAACGAGTGTACCATTTGCCATGGTAGTATCGGTTTCGGGGTGTTCTTTCACCAGTATTCCTCGCTCAAATTCCGCTACTTTGGTTCTGCCGTCTCTGAAAGAAGATACTTTGAAGTACTTACTGAGTGCATTTACCGCCTTGGTACCTACTCCGTTTAGTCCCACCGATTTCTGGAAAGCTTTACTATCGTATTTGGCACCGGTATTTATTTTGCTTACCACATCTACCACTTTGCCCAGCGGAATGCCCCTGCCATAGTCGCGCACGGTGACCATGCCATCGGCTACTGTAAGTTCCACTCGTTTGCCCTGACCCATTGCAAACTCGTCTATACAGTTGTCCATCACCTCCTTTACCAGTACGTATATACCGTCATCTACACTGCTACCATCGCCCAGCTTGCCTATGTACATGCCCGGGCGCAGGCGTATGTGCTCCCGCCAGTCGAGCGATTTTATACTGTCTTCGTTATATTGATTCTGTTGTTCTGACATTTTTGTTACTGTGTCTTTATTCTGATTTGGTGCTGATACTGTTTTTTTCAGGTAATACTGTTTGAACCACCCGGTGTAGTTGGGGTAGTGAAACCCAACTGAACGTAAACTGTGTCATACTATAAGCATGATGTAGTGGTCAAAAATAAGAAATAGCTTGGTCTTAGGAACAATGAAATAATAAAGTGCGATTCTGTAACATTATTACTTGCCTATTGTTGTTTTATATCTAAGTTTTGTGTTTGCTTTGATTTCCGGTTTGTTGCCGTAGCCTTCGCTAAAAGCTATGGCTACTAATAGGTAGTTTTATGGGTTTTGGTACTTAAGTCGTTGATAATCAATACTATTCAGTTTTGCAGGTTGTGTGCATTTGCCGGTTGTTTTTTGTCTTGAACACGATTCCTGGATTTTAAGATTTACAGGATTTGGGGTGCTGTGGTTTTGTTGTCATATTTGGTTTATTATTAATTTCCGGTATTGCCGATAATTTGCCGGTATTTTCATGGGTTTTGGTAC
>CAZRPA010000072.1:0-18992 GCA_964601855.1 uncultured Flavipsychrobacter sp.
ATTGCCAGTTTGCTACTTTCGTTCCATTTACTTTCGTAGGTATGGCGCCAGGTGGCACAGTATTGTGGTACACAGCGGGTACAGGTGGCACGGGTAGTACAGTAGCTCCTACAGTCAATACCTCTACAGTTGGCTCTTACACTTTCTTCTTCAGCCAGATAGTTGGTAGCTGCGAAAGTCTGAGAGATTCTGTAACCATAGTTGTAAACATTGCACCAGTGGCTAACTTTACTTTCGAGCGTTTCCCAGGTTGTCCAGTAGACAGTGTTGCCTTTACTCAAACATCTACAAGTGGCAGTACTTATGAGTGGGCGTTTGGTGATGGTGTTATCTCTTATGACCCTAACCCATCGCATATATACGACGCTGGTCATATCGTGTATAACGTAAGACTTACAGTGCGCACAGTAGCTGGTTGTACCAATGATATTACAATACCAGTAAACCTTACACATGATGTGACAGCTAACTTCAATTTTGCTGATGCCATGGTATGTAACCAAACGGCTGTAGTAATAAATGACTTGTCGTCATCATTCAAATACACACCTACACCTACTATTCCTCCTATGACTTATGAGTGGAATTATGGTGATGGTACTATTGTAACTACCAATGGTAGCCCCGCACCTTATACTTATGCTACTGAAGGAATTTATTCAGTAACACTTACTGTAACCGACTCGCTAAACTGTGTGGATGAAATAACTAAAGTAGTTACTATCATTCAGCCTTACATTGATGCCGTGGGCGACAGTACTTTCTGTCTCACTACAGCTATGCCGCTCTACAACGACGTTTATACACGTCCAGTTGATCTGCCTTATGGTTTTACCTACCAGTGGACACCAGCGACTAATCTGAGCTCAGATACAGCTAAAGTGCCTTTGTTTGATGGCCTAGGAGTGTTTGTATATACGCTAACTGCTACACTCAATACAGAAGGTTGTATAGCCACTCACGTAATGACACTGAACTCTACTCTACCTAAACAGTTGCAGAACATTACAGCCAGCACCACAATAATGTATGGTAATAGTGTGCAACTGTATGCTGATAGTGTAATGTTCTACACATGGACACCGAATGATGGTAGCCTTAGCAATCCTAATATCAACAATCCTATAGCTACACCAAGCGTTACCACTACTTACACAGTATATGGTATGGATTACTTCGGTTGTAGAGATACTGCTACTGTAACTGTAAGAGTAGATACATCAATGTCAGAATTTGTACCATCAGGCTTTACGCCTAATGGCGACGGATTGAACGATGTCTTCAGATTGAATGGTTCTAAATTCCAGCATATGCTTGAGCTGAGAATATTTAACCGTTGGGGTGAGCAGGTGTTCTATTCTACTACAAGAGAGCAAGGATGGGATGGTTCTTACAAGGGTGTTCCACAAGATTTAGGAGTTTATTATTACACAGTTATAGTAGCTCGTCCAGGTCACCCAACAAATCAGGTTTACAAAGGAGAGGTTACTCTTATTAGATAACCGCTTTCATAAATAACAAATACCACAAAAATCCCCTGCTTGTCGGGGGATTTTTGTTTTTGATACCACTAGCATATTGCGTGTGCGCAGCATTGAACAGGGTACATGTGCAATTAATATTAGGATGATGATTTGAAAAAATATTGAGATAAAATAATCTCTCTAAAAATCCTAAACGCTTATCTTCGCCTTACAAGCAAATAGATATATATGGCATTAATAAAGTCTATATCCGGTATAAGAGGCACCATAGGTGGTGTTCCCGGCAAAAGCCTAACACCAGTAGATCTGGTAAAGTTTACAACAGCATATGGCGCATGGATAGCTACACAGGGCGACAACAAGAAGATAATAATAGGTCGTGATGGCAGAATATCGGGTGGAATGGTGAGAGACCTTGTAGCAGCTACCCTGCAAAGCATAGGTTGCACAGTAGTAGACCTGGGGCTGAGCACTACACCTACGGTGGAAATGGCTGTGAAACTGGAAAATGCAGCAGGTGGTATCATACTTACTGCCAGCCATAATCCTAAACAATGGAATGCACTGAAACTGCTAAACAAAGATGGTGAATTTCTGAATGCAGCAGAAGGTCAATGGATACTAGACTATGCCGAAAAGAACGAAACCATATACGCAGAAATAGACAGTATAGGCAAGGTAACTACCAACGATACTTACATACAACAACACATAGACATAATACTGCAACACCCACTGGTAAACGTAGCAGCTATCAAGGCTATGAACTACAGTGTAGTGGTAGATGCTGTAAACTCTACTGGGGCAATATCTATACCGCAACTGCTCAATGCTCTAGGCGTAGCTAATGTGACCGTTATAAATGCAGAAGTAACAGGTGATTTTGCACACAACCCCGAGCCTCTACCAGAGCACCTTGTAGAACTATGCGATACCGTAAAAGCTAAAAATGCACACTTGGGCATAGCTATCGACCCTGATGTAGATAGGCTATGTTTTGTATGCGAAGACGGTAGTTTGTTTGGTGAAGAATATACACTGGTGGCTATTGCTGACTACATACTACAGCATAAAAAAGGTAACACAGTATCTAACCTTTCTTCGACCCGTGCGCTGCGCGATGTAACAGAAAAACATGGCGGCCAGTACTACCCTAGTGCGGTAGGCGAAGTGAATGTGGTGAGGAAAATGAAAGAGGTAAATGCGGTAATAGGCGGCGAAGGTAATGGTGGTGTTATAGTGCCTGAGCTGCACTATGGCAGAGATGCCCTGATAGGTATAGCACTCTTTCTCACACACCTTGCCCAAACCGGCAAAACTGTAAAAGAACTACGTGCTACCTACCCCAACTATTTCATCTCGAAAAACAAAATAGAATTGGGCGAAGAGGTAGATGTAAAACATGTGTTTGAGCAGATAAAAGCTAAATATGCTGCACAACCCATAAACACAGAAGATGGCCTGAGAATAGACTTTGATAACAATTGGGTGCACCTGCGTACCTCTAATACCGAGCCTATTATAAGAATATACTCAGAGAGCGGATCGGAGGCAACAGCAAACGAACTAGCTAAGAAAATTATGGCAGACATAACGGCTGCGATGTAAATAGTGAATATTACACTGAGTTTTTCTCCATAAAAAAACGACCTTATTAAGGTCGTTTTTTTATGGCTTTTATAAATGAATATTATTCGGTTGCGAAAGACAACTCCAGATACACAGGGCAATGATCAGAGTGTACCACCTTGGGTAAAATCTCAGCATGTTTAAGGTTAGGTGTCAGAGGTTCTGTAACGTTGATGTAATCTATGCGCCAGCCTTTGTTATTGGCACGTGCTGCCCCAAATGCACTCCACCACGTGTACTGGTGAGGTTGCTGGTTAAAGTGGCGGAAACTGTCTACAAATCCATTCTCGAATAGTTTATCCATCCACGCACGTTCTTCGGGCAAGAAGCCAGTATAGTTTTTGTTGCGCACTGGGTCATGAATATCTATAGCTCTGTGGCATATATTATAATCGCCACATACTATAAGCTGCTCACGAGTGGTACGGATGTCGTTGATGTAACCGAAAAACTCTTCTAGCCACTGGTACTTATACGTCTGCCTGTCTTCACCACTGGTGCCACTAGGAAAGTAGGCGTTGATAACGGTTATATCACCAAAGTCGGCTCGTATCACCCTGCCCTCAGTATCGCTTTGTGCCAATCCATTACCATAAACCACATTGTCTGGATTGATTTTGGTGAGGATAGCTACACCACTATATCCTTTCTTTTGTGCAGAGAAAGAGTAGACGTTGTATCCAGCGTCGTTTATGGCTCCTTCTGGTACGTCTTCTTTGTTTGCTTTTATTTCCTGTAAACAAATAACATCGGCAGGGTCTGTATTGAGCCAGTCTATGAAGCCTTTTTTGGAGGCGGCTCTTATGCCATTTACGTTATAGGTTATGATTCGCATAGCAACTATAAATTTTTGGAGTGAAATTACAGAAATTGGACAGTATTACGGCATTACATTAGTCCATCATCGGCAAGGCTTACATAACTATGGCCTGCTATAATGATGTGGTCTAATAGCGAAATATCCATAAGCGCAGCCGCTTGTTTCACTTGCCTTGTTAGGGCTATATCTGCCTGACTGGGAGTGCGGTTGCCAGATGGATGATTATGGGCTATAATAAGTCTTGATGCATTATAAAGCAGTGCGTTTTTGAGTATAATACGGACATCGGCTACAGTAGCTGTAAGCCCACCACTGCTCAGCAATTCATGACGAAGTAACTTGCCTGAATGATTGAGATACAACACACAAAATACCTCATAATTGAGGTCTTGCAGCAAGGGCATAATAATAGGTATAGCCTCTTTGCTCTGAGTTATAGTTGCCCTATCCAGCCCTTCCGACATCTGGCGGCGACGACCTAGCTCCATAGCCGCAGCTATAGTTATGGCTTTTGCTTCGCCTATGCCCTTTATCTTTTGTAGTTCTGTAACAGATAGTCTGCCCAGCTCCCTGAGGTTATTGCCTGCTAGTGCAAGCACATCTTTGGCTAGGTCTATAGCCGACCGCTCTCTATTGCCACTGGCTATGAGTATACCTAGCAGCTCAGAGTCTGATAGTGAAGTAGCGCCTTTCTGCAGTAGCTTTTCACGCGGGCGTTCATCTTCCGACCAGTTTTTGATGCTTTTGTTGTCGTTCATAGCCATGTATGAATAGCGAATAGAATGGCGGTAAAGAGATAGCTGTTACACTACCTCAAAAGCTGCATGATAGAAATTATTTTGGGCAGAAATTGGTTTGAGATTGATGTAAAAACACTCTGTAAACAGCCGATAAGCCATAAACTCGTGGTCGTAAACATTAAACTCATCAAACATGATGATGTCGCCCTTTTGCAAAAAAGGATATAACTGACTCAGGGCAAATAGTGTGGCACTAAACAGGTCAGCATCCATATGTATCAGCTTGCGGGTAGTGCGCATAGAGGCACCATGCTCGTCTAAAAAGCCATTGAGCGTATCCTGAAAGATTCCTTTGTAAAACGAAGCTCTGTTATCATTTACCTCGGGTATGGGCGAGTGCATATCACCTTTGTTAAACACTCCCCAGCTTTCTGGCAGACCTTCAAAGGTATCGAACCCATAAAAACGCGAAGACGAATGGCGGCATTGCTGTAGCCACCACTTAAATGAATTGCCAGATGCTACCCCAAACTCCAAATAACAAACTGGAGTATCGTGTAGCTGGTAGTGGTCAGCTATGGCAACAAAGCTTTTCAGCCTATCGTCATAATGACGAATAGGTCTATAAAAATCATTGGTTAGCAGTTGTGCTTTTTTGTTTTTGTGCACCCAAGATGTCAACAGGTTGAAATTATAAATAAACCCAAACAACTTATTGAACGGCTGCAATATTTGCAGCAGACGGGATGCCAGTAAAAAGTCTTTGCTGAATTTTATAATCTTCAGCTTAGTCGTTCTGATAGACATTAGAAGTGATGATGTGGTGCAAAAGTGGCAATAAAAAACGGTAATTGTGCATCTGGTTATCAGGTGGTGCGCTCTGTAAGCCATTTGGCTACTGCTGGTGGTGTGTAGTTGTGCATCATATCCAGCAGTTCGGGTGCCGAGTCGCTGATGAGTAGCGACTGTGCAAAACATTCATTGAGGAATCCTTCTTGTACTACATTAGCATTCAATGCCTTCAGTGCATCGTAGTAGCCATTTACATTGAGGATGCCTATCGGTTTTTTGTGTAAGCCCAGCATACTCCATGTTACCATCTCAAAGAGCTCTTCTAGCGTACCCCAGCCACCGGGTAGGGTTATTACACCATCGCACAGCTTGTTCATCAGCATTTTACGCTCGTGCATGGTTTCTACGGTTATTAATTCTGTTAGTCCTTCGTGTGCTATTTCTTTCGTTTTCAGAAAGTGAGGTATTACACCTACTACTTGGCCGCCTTGTGCCAATGCGCCATCGGCCACAGCACCCATTAGCCCCACTCTGGCACCACCATATATTACCCTTATTTTATTTGTGGCTAGCATACTGCCTAGTTCGTAAGCAGCTTCCATATAAGCTTCGTTGTACCCCTCGGCCGATCCGCAAAAAACTACTATACTTTTCATGAAGATGCTTTTGTTTTGTTTTTTCAAATATAGTGATGATAATTAAGAAATGTGAGTGTACTACGGTGCATACAAGCTAATAATGCCCTGTAAAATGCACTAATGCCAGTAGTCAACTCAAATTTTAAGTACACGTTACAACATACCACCGTACTTTTGCAGCCAAAATCCAGAAAATGCAATTTGACCGTAAAGGCTTACCTGCCGAACTTTTACTGCAACTATACACCGAGTTACTGCGCCCACGCATGATAGAAGAAAAAATGTTGGTATTGCTCCGTCAGGGGCGCATCAGCAAGTGGTTTAGCGGCATAGGGCAAGAGGCTATATCGGTGGGTGCGGCTATGGCACTGGATGAGGATGAATACATTATGCCACTGCATCGCAATCTGGGTGTGTTCACCGTGCGCAAAATGCCTTTCGACAAACTGTTTATGCAATGGCAAGGAAGAAAAGAGGGTTTTAGCAAAGGCAGGGAGCGCTCTTTTCACTTTGGTGCCAATGAATACCATATATGTGGAATGATATCGCATCTGGGTCCACAATTGGCAATTGCCGATGGGGTAGCACTGGCACACAAACTCAAGAACGAGAAAAAAGTTGCATTGGCTTTCAGTGGCGATGGTGGCACATCTGAAGGCGACTTTCATGAAGCCCTCAATGTAGCTGCTGTATGGGGATTGCCAGTTATATTCCTGATAGAAAACAACGGATACGGACTAAGTACCCCAAGTAATGAACAATTTGTGTGCGAAAGCCTTGCCGATCGTGCAGTGGGCTATGGCATGAGAGGCATAACGATAGACGGTAATAATATATTGGAAGTATACCGGGAACTAACCAAGGCAAGAGCCTACTGCATAGCTGAGCAAAAACCTATACTTGTAGAGTGTATGACCTTCAGAATGAGGGGGCACGAAGAAGCTAGTGGTGTAAAATATGTACCCAAAGAATTATTTGAGGAGTGGGGCAAAAAAGACCCTCTTCAGAATTACGAGGAATATCTGAAAGAGCAAAAACTGCTCGATGATGATAAAATAGCCGCATATAGAGCCGAAATACAAAAAGAAATAGAAGATGGCTTGGCTACCGGATTTGAAGCACCACATATAATACCCAATACTGCTGAGGAAATAGCCGATGTATACGCTCCTGCCAATATGCCTGAAGTTGCACCCAGTAATGCTGCAACCGAAAAGAAATTTATACAAGCCATAAGTGATGCGCTGCGCCAGAGCATGGAGCGTTTCCCTAATCTGGTACTGATGGGGCAGGATATAGCTGAGTATGGTGGCGCATTTAAAGTCACAGATGGTTTTGTAGCCACATTTGGTAAAGATAGAGTGCGCAATACCCCGCTGTGCGAGAGTGCAATAGTGGGTACAGCACTAGGGCTATCTATCAAGGGGCACAAGGCAATGATGGAAATGCAGTTTTCTGATTTTGTTACAGTGGGCTTCAACCAAATAGTCAACAACCTTGCCAAAATTCATTACCGCTGGGGACAAAATGCTGATGTGGTCATTCGTATGCCCACTGGTGGTGGCGTTGGTGCTGGTCCGTTTCACTCGCAGAGCACTGAGGCTTGGTTTACAAAGGTGCCAGGGCTTAAAGTTGTATACCCTTCCTCTCCTGCCGATGCCAAAGGCCTGCTGAATGCTGCCTTGCAAGACCCCAACCCCGTTATGTACTTCGAGCACAAAGGACTGTACAGAGGTATAAGCGGCATGGTGCCCGACGAGTATTACACTATAGAGATAGGCAAAGCAAATCGTGTAAGTGAGGGTAGCGACATCAGTATCATTACTTATGGTATGGGTGTACATTGGGCTACTGCTTTTGCGGCAGCACATACCGATGTCTCTATAGATATTCTGGACCTTAGGTCTTTATTGCCACTCGACTATGATGCCATACGTACCTCAGTTGCCAATACTGGCAAGGTATTATTGCTACATGAAGATACCCTCATTAGTGGCATAGGTGGTGAAATTGCTGCTTGGATTGCCGAAAACTGTTTTGAACTACTCGATGCGCCCGTAGTACGTTGTGCTAGCTTAGATACTCCGGTGCCGTTTGCTATAGAGCTGGAACAAAACTTTATGGCAAACAGCAGACTAGATGCTGCCGTGCAGAAGTTATTAGGATATTAATAGTGCAATACACACAACTTTTTATTACATTCGTCATTGCAAATGTTATGGTAGTTAGGTTGAAAAATATATTATTGGTTGTAGCTGGTGTTTTATTTTTCGCTTCTTGCGACGATAACAAGCCTACAGGTAGTGGTGCCATAGTACTAGGCGACTCTTCTGTAATAGTCACAGAGTCTGACCCGCAGCAACTAAAAGACCTAGTTACAGACCTACAACCAGTAATACCACCCGCCGAAAACAAAGACGAAGACCCAGGAGCGGCTGAAAACAAACCAGATTCATCGCACAAACCTATGCCTGCGCAGGCTGGTGCTACAGCTTCTGTTACACCTGTGCCTAATACACCTACACCAGCAGCTAAAATAGTAAGTACTGGACCGGGGCTGAAAGCAGAATTCAAAGACGTTACTATAATAATACCAGGGCTTACAGTTAAACAAGCAGGCAACCCCAATCTGGAAAAGGCCAACGGTGCTGTCTATACCCTCAATGATGGCACTGTAAATGGTGCAACTATGCGCATTATAGGTACTGTCACCAAGGTATCGCAGCGATACCAGTCGGTAGTGGTGCTGAAAACAGAAGATGGTACATTTCCATTAGATGCACTGTCGCTTACCACCAAGTGGGAGCCAGTAACTGGCACTAATAACACTTATCGCATCACTGGTCTTGATGCAAAATCAATGAAAGTATACGATGCTGATGCAGGCGATATTAGGTCTGCTGTGCAACGAATGACACAGAGACGCAGAATGAGCCGTAAAATGGCTCAGGAAATACAGAATAGTACACGCAACCTTCGTGCCGTAAACCAGAAACTACTTTTTGTAGAGTTGCGCTCGGTAATGTGGAAGATAGATGGCAAAGATGCTAATGGTCGGCTGTTTTCTAAACAAATACGCATAGACATACCAATGTAATATAGGTAAGTAACACTCTTGCTAGGCTACAGTGTTTTGTTTGTTGCGCAGTCTTTTACCATATCTAGCACCATTTCTAGTTGTTCTTCTCTACTCAGTGTGCTGTTGTCTAGTAGTATTGCATCTTCAGCTTTGCGTAGTGGGCTTTCCTCTCGGGTAGTGTCTATATAGTCCCTCAGTTCCAGATTGTGGCGCACTTCTTCTATAGTTATAGCGTGGTTGTTTTCGTATAGTTCCTTAAATCTCCTCATTACCCTTACTTCAGGGTCAGCAGTCATAAACAGCTTTAGCTCAGCATTCGGAAAAACAGTAGTACCTATATCGCGTCCATCCATCACTATTCCCTTTTTTTTGCCCATTTGTTGCTGCTGTGCTACAGCAAATGTTCTCACTTCTTTTATCGCCGCCACCTCGCTTACCTTGTCCGATACCAGCATATCTCTGATATAAGGCTCTGCGTTTTCGTCATTCAGGTATATGTCAGACGCCTGCCTGTGTTCATTAAACACAAACGATAAATTGATGTTGTTAATGGCTTCCATCACTTCAGTATGGCTGTTCATAGCCACGCTATTGCGCAGAAAGTATAGGGTAATAGCCCTGTACATAGCACCGCTGTCTATGTAGTTGTAGCCCAGTTTCACCGCCAGTGCTTTGGCCAGTGTACTTTTACCACACGATGAGTAACCATCTATTGCTATTATTATCTTGTGAGCCGACATACTGCAAAGGTAATAGATAAGCATTCAGTATGCACCCTCACTCACTCACAAAATCAGGTAGCTTTTATGTTTTTCGGATAATTAGGGTGTTAAGTGATAGTTGCTTTTTTATTGCTAAATCCTCTGTTGTAAGTTATGTCATCTTCCCATTGCACTACCTAAAAAACAAAAACCCCTAAAAGGGGTTTTGTTGTTAAAATGTTTGTTGACTACTATTATTTGTTCCACCTAGATGGATCGCTAAATGTTTTTGCTTCGCTAAATCCAAAGTCATTTACTTTAAGTGTAGCAGTATCTATTATCTGATAGCGCATTTCTATAGCACCAAATTGACCGTAAGTAACGTTAGAGTAGATATAACCTACACCATGTAGTACTTTTCCTTCATACTGCTGGTTAGGTATAAATAATGAGTCACCTACTACAGTAGCCTTAATTGGCGTTTTGAAGTAGTTGTAAAAGTTTTTGATGGTTACATCATATACCTCTGTAGTAGCTTCTATGCTTATCGGGTACTGTGCCGCCAGTGTTATGCTACCTTTCTCAAAAACGGTCCAGTTGCCCAAAAACTTATTACGAGATACTTTTTCGCAGTTTGTGCCTTCATAGCCCGATGGACAAACACACGATCCGCCATTACACACACCGTTGTTAGCACATACTATCGTTTTGCACTTATCTCTGTTGCAAGATGAATACACTACCGCAAAGAATGCACCAATAGTAGCTATAGAAGAAAATAATACTGTTTTTAAGGTAAGTTTCATCGACATATTTGTGTTTAGCAATCTCAAAAATAAGCAAATAAGCAAAAAAATCAAAATACTGCAATCGTTTTATCCTGCCGTTTCTGATATGCATCAAGGGGATAAATATATTCCAATGAATGCAGCAAATTGTAAAACAGAATAAATATTTTTTTATCCTATTTTTCTACATCGTCTTTGTAGGCTTTTATAGCCTTATATATCGTTGCAGCCACCTTGTATTGCCCCTCTTCCGAGCTCAGGTAGGCTTCTTCTTCTATGTTGGTTATAAAGCCTATTTCTATCAGCACACCCGGCATAGCGCTACCAGCCAGCACCTCTAGCCCCATCTGTTTCACACCCAGGTCATTGCGGCCAGCAGCAGTAAACTGTTCTTGCACCTTCGATGCCAGTATCACACTCTTTCCCAGAAACGCCTGTGCGTATTGTGCTACTATTATAGCCGTTTGAGGGTCATTTTCATTCAGTAGTCCAGGCTCATCACTCACATTATCTCCATATTCGCCTATGGCATCTTTTTGTTGTCCTGCCCTGTGCAGCCCCATTACATAGGTTTCTACACCGCTACGCTTGGTCACGTGGTGGCGCACACTTTTATATATGGGTTGCTTCACTGTTTTGCCTTTCTTTTTCACTGTGCGGTAACCCTGCAGTGTTTTGGTATAAGTATAAGGCGTAGAGTTGACGTGAATAGATATAAATAAGTCTGAGTTCGACTTATTGGCTATCTCGTGTCTTTCCACCAGCCCAGGATATACATCTTCCGTACGGGTATATATCACTTCCATGTTGTGCATACTGTCTTTCAGCAGTTTGCCCAGCTTCAGAGCCACAGCTAGTGTTATGTCTTTTTCATTAGCTATCGCTCCTCTTGCACCAAAGTCTTTACCCCCGTGGCCAGCATCTAGTACTATCTTCGTCACCTTCTTGCCTTTGGCGTGCAAAAGGGTAGGAAGCGATACCAGCATCATTATCAGAATGCCTAAAGTGCGCATAATTATGTTTCACAAAAGATTAAATATACAAATTCACCCACAGTCGACCTCAAATAGTTATTTTTGCCTTCTTCATGAGCCTTAGCGGTAAATTTATTTCAAAATTCCCATCATTGCATCGCTTTGCCTGCTGCATGACCGCTATTTTTATAATCTTTATAACAAATACGGCTTATTCTCAGACAAAGACTCCTGTACCTGTTGATACTACATCTAGTATCAACGATACCATAAAGTTAAATAATGGTACGCTGACTGCTGGGGCTACAGATACTTTATCGGCAGAAGATAGCCTAAAAAAACAAAACCTTGCCGATAAACTAGGTATTAGAATATCAAAAGATGCACTCCCCTCTGTAGTAAAAGCGGTGGCCCGCGACTCTGCCGTGCTGGATATGCAGCACGACGTGTTTTACCTCTATGGCAAGGCACAGGTAAACTACGAAGACCTGCAACTCAATGCTGGTCAGGTAAACTTTGTACAGTCTACCAACATTGTAACAGCCGCTCCCATGAACCTTGCTAAGGACACTGGTACCGACCGCCCCTCTTTTAAGCAGGGTAGTGAGCGGTTTACCTACGACTCCATGCAGTACAATTTCAAAAGTAAGCGGGCTATTGTCCGCAATGTAAGTACTCAGTATGGCGAGGGTTTCGTGTTCAGCGAACAGATAAAACGCAATCCCGATCAAAGTATTTATGGCTACCATAGTGTATACACTACTTGTGCTCTAGATACGCCACACTTCGGTATACGTGCTCGCAAGCAAAAAATTATTCCTGGCAGGGTCATTGTATCTGGCTCTGCCAATCTGGAAATAGAAGGGGTACCTACTCCTCTTTATCTGCCGTTTGGTCTCTTTCCAGTATCGCAAAAGCAGAAGTCTGGTTTTATACTACCTACTTACACCGTAGAGCAACAGCGTGGTTTTGGGTTGCTCAATGGTGGTTACTACTTTTATGTGAATGACAAACTGGATGCTTATGCCCAAACCAACTTCTATACTAAGGGTAGCTATGCAGTGAGCGGCATCAGCAATTACAACAACATGTACCACTACAGGGGTGGTTTGCGGTTGTCGTATGCCTACAACAAAACCGGCGAGGATTTTGAGCCAGGAGCCAGTGTGTCTAAGGATTTTATGATCAACTGGCAACATAGCTCTGATGCAAAATCTATACCCGGACAGAGCTTCAACGCTTCTGTGCAGGCAGGTACATCTTCCTTTTACTCCAACAATAGTTACGACCCCAATCAGGTACTCCAAAACCAATACCAGTCTAATATTAGCTATGCTAAAAACTGGCAAAATCGCCCATTCGGACTTACGCTCAGTGCCCTGCACAACCAAAACACACAAACCAAACAAATTAACGTAACCCTGCCTTCACTCAATTTTTACGTCAATCAGTTCAATCCCTTTCAGCGCAAAAATGCTGTCGGTAGTCACTGGTACGATAAGATAACCGCCAGCTATACTATAGACCTCCAAAACCGCACTACGTTCTACGACAGCACTTTCAATTTTTCTAATCTTTCCATGAAGGATTTTCAGAATGGGGTGCGCCACACTATACCTGTAAGTGCTTCTTACACCGTGCTACGTTACATCAATATGTCGTTTAGTGTCAACTACAATGAGTATTGGCTCACTAACCGTATATTTCAGGGTTATAACGATGCCACAGGCAAGGTAGATAGCACTAATACCAACGGCTTCTACGCCGCCCGAGACTTCAATACCGGTGTCAACTTCAGTACCCGTATCTACGGTATGAAATTGTTTAGAAACGGTAGCCTGCGCGGTATTCGCCACGTACTTACCCCCAATGTGGGCTTTACTTATCGTCCCGATTTTGCTACTGCTCCTTTCAATTATTACTATCAGGCAAGGCTCGATACTAGCCGCACACTTTCTACGCTCTCTCCCTATCCTACATCGCTAGTGGGCATACCTCCGCAGGGTAGGGCAGCAGCAGTAGTTTTTGGCCTCAATAACAACTTGCAAATCAAAGTAAGATCTGCAAAGGATACAGCATCAGGATATAAGAACATTACCCTCATAGATGGTTTCGGTATCAACACTGCTTACAATGCTGCTGCCGATTCATTTAAGTGGAGTGATATAGCACTCAACTTCCGTACCAATGTGCTCGATAAAATAAATATATCAGGTGCCGCATCTTACAGCCCCTATGCCTTCGATAATGGTACTGGCAGGCTGTTGCCCGTTACCAATTTAGATTACGGCACTGGTGTGGGCAGATTTAAGTCCGCAAATCTGTCTCTAGGCTCCAACTTTCACTCCAAGCCCGCTGGAGGTGCAAATAGCCCTACCAATAGTCAGGAGTATGCCAGAGTGATGCGCAATGCCGGCTACAATGAGTATGTGGACTTTAATATCCCTTGGAGCTTCAACTTCAACTACTCGCTCAATGCCAACAAGCAGTACGTAAGGGCAACATTCAGAGACACTATGATCATCAGTCACTCAGTTACTTTCAACGGAGAACTGAAAATTACCGAACGCTGGAAAGTAGCCGTCAACAGTGGCTACAACTTCGACTTCAAACAAATGACGCTAACCTCTATAGATGTATACAGAGACCTCCATTGCTGGCAGATGCACTTCTTCACCTATCCCTTTGGCCCCCGTAAAAGTTTTAATTTCACCCTCAATGTAAAGTCTACAGTGTTGCAAGACTTGAAACTGGTGCGCCGCAGAGACTTCCGAGATATTCCCAATTAATGCAGGAATCAGTATATTGCTTTACGCATTGGCATTGACACTACTGCTTACTGTTATTGCTAAGCTATAACACCATCATGGACATAAAATTTCCTGTAAAAAAGTACAATAAGTCATTGCTAAGCAAAATCGTTGTGGCGTTTTTACTGGCATGTGGTGCCATATTTTTTTCGCTCTATGTCAGTAGAGATACCCTCGGTAGCATACTAGGTAGGGTAAAGCAAATCTCAGAGCCCAATGAAAAAATAAAGCTAGTCAACAACATCTTCAGAAAGATAGTGACCCTAGATCAGCAGCAACGTATACAAGCTCTCAAGCCCAAAGACAGCAACTACAATTCGTTTGCAGAGGACGCAGAATCCCTGCAACTGATGCTGGATACACTGCGCACCATGAGCAACAGCAACAGTAGCCAGCTAGTGCGCATAGACTCTATGAAGCAGATACTCTACAGGCGAGACAGCCTCTATCTCAACTATATGAAGCTGCGCTCTACAGTAGTGCCAAACGATACACTGACCAAGCAAGTAAAACGCCTGGCAAACCTGATTAAAAGAAACCGAATAAAACTGATAGCAACACCTGCTACCACTCCCCAAGCCACAGTAGTTAAAGTTGACACACTGCCGGTGCAAGAAGAAAAAAGAACCTTCTGGAACAAATTATTTTCTAAAAAACAACCCAAACCTAAGCAGCCACAAAAACAGGTGGCAGAGGTGATGAAGGTGCAGGTAGACACCCTAACCCTACATAACCGCAGCGATAGTATAGAGAAGATAAGTTCCATCATATCCAGCGTAGAGCAGAACCGAACTCACAGGAGAGCAAGCATAGCTATTACAGAGCAAGAGCTGTTTAACAGTGGCGCTACACTGATTAGTGAATTGCTGGCTATTCTCAATGACGTAGAGCAAACTGAGATGGCCGAGGATGCCCGTCATAACCAGATAGCACAGGCTATGGCTACTAAAAGTATAGATCAAATAAGCAGGGTTTTTGTAGGGTTTATTTTTGTTATGGCTGTGTTGTTGTTTTTTATTCTCATGGATCTGTCTGGTAGCAACAAATACCGCAAACAACTCATTGCAGCTAAAGAAGAGGCTGAAGAAGCAGGTAAAGTAAAACAGCGGTTTCTGGCTAACATGAGCCATGAGTTACGCACACCTTTGCAGATAATAATAGGCATGTCTGAGCAGGTGAGGCGCACACCGCAGCCTCGTAGGCAAGACCTTGATAATATACACCAATCTTCGTTGCATCTACTGCAAATTGTAAACGAAGTACTGGATTACAGCCGCATCATTTCGGGCAAATTTGCTATTGAGCCTAAACCATTCAACATGCATACCCTCATTACAGAGGTATGCGATATGACACAAGTACAAACCGCCATCAACGACCTCACATTGCACTGCAGCATTAATATTAAAGAAGACATTAACTATCTGGGTGATGCCTTCAGGCTAAGGCAGGTTTTGCTCAATTTATTGGGCAATGCTGTGAAGTTTACAGAAGAAGGAAGTATATCACTTACTGTCACTGAGGAGCCTGCTGGCAACGGCAAGGTAGCATTCACTATAGAGGTTGCAGATACTGGCGTGGGTATACCAGCGGCCGACCTCGCTGTGATATTCAAACAGTTTGAGCAGGGCAATAATCTGCACCAAAAGCCCGGTACTGGTCTGGGACTCACCATAGTGCAAAAGCTGGTAGAGCTGCAAGGCGGAACAGTAGATGTAGCTAGCCAGCAAGATAAAGGCACTACCTTTACAGTACATATTGCATACCCCACCACTACTGCTGCTGTAGAAAACGGAGCAGTGAAAAAAGTAGCTCAGCCATCGCATATGCCAGCCTATAAAGGGCATGTATGGGTGGTAGACGATGATGTGTTTATATTGCAACTGTGCAGCAACATACTTACTATGCATGGTGTAGCGCATACTTGTTTCTCATTAGCTACAAAGGCTTTACAAACACCCTTTCCACCCGATTTGGGAGTAGTGATTTTGGATATAAGAATGGCAGATATGGATGGCTTTACACTCTGCAAAATGCTGAGGCAAAGGCAGGTTGTCCATCAGCCACTGTACATAGCACTTACAGCTCAGGCTATGCCTTATGAGCAAGAGGATATACTCAAAAGCGGCTTTGATAAACTGGTCATGAAACCATTTCAGGAGCATGAGTTTATGAATGCGCTTATTATAGCTCCTGTGCCAATAGTGAAGCGTACAATGCCCAACCCCAACCTGTCTTCTATTACAGGGCTGGCTGGGGGCAATCAGCAAACCATCAACACCATTTTGCGCAGTTTTGTGGCAGAGACCCGTCACGATTTAGTCACTGTGCGCCTTAGCTTGGCATGTCAGGACAATGATACCCTTGCCGAAACACTACATAAACTAGCATCCAGAGTGGGGCAGGTGCAGATGAATGCAGTTTCACAAGAGTTGCGTAGCATAGAAGTGGCTATTCGCAATGGCAATGTGCCTACCAACATGGAAACTATCATCAGGGCGCAGATTCCTATGATAGAGCATGCACTGAAGCATATAAATGGTATGTTGCCGCCAGATAGTGTTGCTACATAGTGTGGAGTTATTACCACAGCTGCTAGTGTATATTTTATTTTTATTTTGTACAAATCACTGACAAACAGTGTACGTAGCTACATCTGGCTTCTGGCATAGTTATAGCATTGATATTACTACATCAATCAAAACAGTAGTATCATGAACAAAACAATCGTATCGGCATATTTGCTGGTTGCTATTGCCACAACATCAGCCTCTGCAAAGGATGTCCCTAAAATCAGCAATACAATATCTGCGTCCCAAGAAAAAAATAAAGTAGAGATCGCCCAGCTACCAGATGCTGTGAAAAAGACATCGGGTACAGAAATAAACAAAACCTAGCAACCCACTGCTGCCTGGAGTATAAACACAACCTACCCCTACAGCGAAGTCGAAGTGAAAATGGCATACAAAACCAATGGCCCGAACTTTGACAAAAAGGGTAAAGACAAGTAAATACAGCGTACTGCCTGCACTCAGCAGTAACACGATGAAAGCAGCACTAAATAGTAATGCTAATAACCAGTTGTGTTATATAAAATACATCGAGAAAACCTTTTCATTTCAAATTTCGTATCTACACTCACCCCCCCCCTTGATTTGGACCGGTTAGCGTATTTTTTAACAGACTAAATCCAACTATAAAAATATCATGACAGTTAATACTTTAGAACAATCAGGAACTGATTTTGTAATATTTGGCTTTTTAACTTTTGTTACTGTATACTTTCTATATGTATCCATAATGAAGGTCCATTTGTATTTGTACAAAAAACACTATAACAAAAGCCCAGTACATTACCGCAATTTCAGGATATACAGCAGTAGTCTCATTTCCAATGCTCCTTCCAAAACAGAAAAGGTATTTTACAGACAAACCAACCGTATCACGTATTTTTTTAACGGTCTACTTATATCTTTTTGTCTGGTGTATGTAGTACTGTGCTTTGTGTAGCTGGGTAGGTAATGGTGTATTTGTAACCAATACTGCTTTTCTTTGCATACCAAAAACTAATACACAATGCCATACATACTACCTGTTAAGGGTGTGATGCCCCAAATACCAGAAAATTGTTTTGTAGCTCCTAATGCTACTATTGTAGGCGATGTAATAATGGGTGATGAGTGTAGTGTGTGGTTCAATGCCGTAATACGTGGTGACGTAAACAGTATAAGGATAGGCAATAAGGTGAACATACAAGATGGTGCCTGCATACACTGTACTTATCAGAAGACAAAAACCATCATAGGGAACAATGTATCTATAGGGCACCATGCCTTAGTACATGGCTGCACCGTGGCCGACAATGTGCTGATAGGTATGGGGGCTATAGTGATGGACAATGTACAAATAGGTAGCAACAGTATCATAGCTGCCGGGGCTGTGGTACTAGAGGGTACTATAGTGCAGGCAGGTAGTGTATATGCAGGTGTCCCTGCCAAAAAAGTTAAAGACATTAGCCAGGAGCTACTGAGTGGAGAGGTGCAGCGCATTGCCAACAATTACCTCATGTACAGCTCATGGTTCAAGTATCCTGATGCCGATCATACTGAACAGTAAATGCTGATGAACGTCAGGTAGCTATAAGTACATATGTTCTAACTTCGTATCATTATGCACGGTCATCATCACGGCAGCAAAGCACATCATCATGGGCATGACAACGAGCATCATGGACATGGTCATAACCATGGGCATCACCACCATCATCATCATAGCACAGGCATCAATGCTGCTTTTATCATAGGTATAGTGCTCAATGCTGCTTTTGTGCTGGTGCAGGCTACAGCCGGGTTTATTACAGGGTCGGTAGCGTTGCTGTCTGATGCTAGTCACAACCTCAGCGATGTGGCAGCACTAGCATTATCGCTTATGGCATACAGGCTGGCACGCAAGCGTCCCACACCTACATTTACTTACGGTTACAAAAAGACTACCATTCTGGCTGCGCTCACTAATGCGGTGGTGCTGCTGTTGGCTA
>CAZRPA010000073.1:0-18924 GCA_964601855.1 uncultured Flavipsychrobacter sp.
AGACAAAAATACCCACAACCTGCAAAAGTGAATACCATTGATAATCAACGAGTTATCCATCAAAACACATGCAATAACCGGAAATAAACCGGAAATTAACAATAAACACAATATGACAACCGAAGGACCGACCACTAAAGAAATGAACACTACCCACAGTCGCCACACCACCAACCGGAAAATGACTACTTACCGGAAAAGTGAATAGTATTGATAATCAACGAATTAAGTGCCAAAACCCATGAAAAAACCGGCAACAAACCGGCAAAACCGGCAACCATCTTACCTGCAAATATGTAATAAATGGATAGAAAGGAATGAACAGGATAAACTAACTTTACAAGTAGTTACTCTGTCACAAAGTAACCCCACATCATTACAAACAGTACAATCTATACGTTATGAAACTACATACTATCAATGCCGGATACTTCAAACTCGATGGCGGTGCCATGTTTGGGGTAGTACCTAAGTCTATGTGGAACAAGGTAAACCCTGCCGATGATAAAAATATGTGTACTTGGGCCATGCGCTGCTTGCTCATAGAGCATGGCAACTACCGCATACTGGTAGACACTGGCATGGGCAACAAGCAAGACGAAAAATTCTTCAGCCACTACTACCCACATGGCGATGATAGTATAGAAAAAGGACTAGCCGCACTGGGGCTCACCACCCACGATATTACAGATGTGTTCCTTACACACCTTCATTTCGACCATTGCGGTGGTGCCATCAAGCGCGATGGCGACAAACTAGTACCAGCGTTCAAAAACGCAGTTTACTGGAGTCATAAATCGCACTGGGATTCCGCCATCAACCCCAATGAAAGAGAAAAAGCCTCCTTCCTCAAAGAAAACATACAGCCGCTCATGGACAGTGGCCAACTGCGACTGCTGGAAATAGCCGATGGCGACGAATGGATGCCCGACATAAGAGTAAGACTAGTAAATGGTCACACAGATGCTATGATGCTGCCACAAATCAATTGCAACAACCAAACCATTCTCTACTGTGCCGATCTGGTGCCCAGCGTAGCCCATGTGTCTATGCCATGGGTGATGGCATATGATATGCGCCCTATGGATACCCTTAAAGAAAAACGCCAGTTACTAGGCGAGGCAGTGATGAACAATTGGACATTATTTCTAGAGCACGACCCCATCAACGAATGTTGCACCCTAGAGCAAACCGACCGCGGTATAAGAGTGAAGAACGTACATACACTAGCCAATACGCATATATCGCCATAAGGGCAAAGGATTACTCATCATATTGCAGCACTACCGGGTTGGCATCCATTATGTTGCCCCGGTAGTTCATTTTTATATCTTCTATATACACCTTTACATTAGGTCCTTTTTGGCTTTTTATCTTGTTTTTCAGCGAGTCGGTCAGTTCACCGCCCGTCACATAGATAGGTCCGTAAAAGCCCTTATTAGGTGCCAGTAGTGTAAACTTGTATTGGGTCACACGGCAATTATTCACATCTGCCAGCAGCAGCCCATTTTTCAGTATTTCCTGGCGGGTGGTAAGGGTGGGTGTCAGTTTGCCGTTTTTTTGTGAGGGGGCGGCTATTCTGCCTAGTGTTATCACGGGCACTTTTTGTTGCGTGGTTTGTGCGGGGGCAGGTATGCCTATAGCCAGCATACAGCACACACACACCGCAACAGCTATATGTGGCAATGCCCGAGTGTAGATATGAGATTTAGGTATCAATCGTTGTAGGTGTACTGTAGTGCGGGCGAGGTAGCGTCTGTCTCATGGCAGTTGAGGTGTATGTCCTGTATGTGTACGGTTACCTTTGGGTAGTCCCATTTTTTTATCAGGTCTTTTTGCGTCTGCGACATCTCATTGCCATTCACATATAGCGGCCCGAAAAACGGTTGCCCAGGCGCACTCAGCGACACCGTAAACCCCGATACCTTGCAGCCTACCGAGTCTGTAATAAGGGTATAATTGGCCACCATCAGGTCGTGAGTAGTGTTGTAGGTAGGTATATTGGCTATCCACACACGCGGTGGGGGTAGAGGTTCACTGATTTTTTCTTTTTTGTTTTTTTGTCCATAACTCAGCGTAGCCGTGAGCGACAGAGCAGTAACAATAAGTACACTTTTCATGCATGAAATTTGCCGTAAGTTACACAAAACCTCAAAATCAATGCTGTAGGAAATGTTATAAATAAATGTGTGTTGAGTATGGTAGATCTCAAAATAAATACCTCCACCCAAAATATAATACTACATGCATTAAACCTTTTACTGGTAATATTGTCTTAGGTAAGTATAAACAACCAAGCTGCATGCAAGCCAGCCACAACCTGTATACTGACGAAGAGATAATAACCTTGTTTTCCAAGGCAGATATGCAGCATGCTGCGTTCACAGCACTGGTTCACAAATATCAGCAGCGCCTCTACTGGCACATTCGCCGCTTGGTAGTGACCCACGAAGACACTGACGACATTCTGCAAAATGTACTCATCAAGGTGTGGAACAATCTAGCCACCTTCAGGCAAGAAGCAAACCTGTTTACATGGCTCTACCGCATTGCTACCAACGAAACCCTATCTTGGCTCAATGCTCAAAAAAAATACGTAGCCGTGCCCATAGACGGCAATGACGAGTTTTTTCATAATCGGCTACAAGCACAGTCTCATTTCGATCCATCCAAGATAGAGTGGCGATTGCAGCAAGCTATTGGGACCCTACCGGAAAAACAGAAACTCGTGTTCTGTATGAGGTACTACGACGAAACACCCTACGAAGACATGTCGCAGATAATGGGCACTTCTGTAGGTGCGCTCAAGGCTTCTTACCACCACGCAGTAAAAAAGGTGGAAGAATTTTTAGGCAAGAATTAAACTATCTCTTCGTTTGTGAGTCATAAGGATACAATAAAATGAAAGAGGAAATAAACGACGAACTAAATATACTCAATAGCAGCCTGGCAGGTAGCAAAGTAGGCATGCCCTACAACGTTCCTGATGGATATTTTTCGGGCTTGGCAGGCAATGTACTGGAAGCCAGTGAAGCCGATGGTAGCAGTAGCTTACCTATGCATACAGCTATGCCCTATCAAGTGCCGCCTTTATACTTCGATGGGTTGGCAAAACAGGTTATAGAAAAGGCTGCACCGCAAAAGAAAAAAGCAATCTTGCTTTCTTTCACTACCATCAGGTGGACTGCGGCGGCTATGTTGCTAGTCATGGTGGGTGCAGCAGTTGTTGTGTCAATAAATAAGCAAAGCAATGGCAGATACAATGCCGAAAGTGATGTAGTGGTGGCAGACAGAGATATAGAGGCTTATTTTGCAGACAATACCCGCCCTGAAGTGGCTTTGCTGCCCGAGATTACCTACCTCACATCTACAGATGTTCAGGCAAAAGAAATTATTTATTACCTCGACGAAACAGGATGGGATACCGAATATTACAATTGATAAACAAAAAATAGTATGAAAAAATCAAGACAGTCAGTACAATTCATTTTATCCACTTTGCTTTTGCTACTCTCAGCATCAGCAGTGTTTGGTAGACAAACTAAACCCGCACAGCAAAGAATACATGCCGCCAAGATGGCCTATATGGTAGACAGATTGCAGCTCACAACCGAACAGTCTGCCGCTTTTGTTCCAGTGTACAAAAACTATGAAGCCGATTTCAGGGCAGTAAGAGCTCCTTTTGTAAAAAAGTATAAACTCGACGAAATGGAAGAAGGCCCCGGCAACATGACCGTGCGCCAGTATGTAGAAGATGACCTCGACTATCAGCAGCAGGTCATAGAGCTAAAGCGCAGCTACAACGACCGTTTTCTGAAGGTAATCACTAGTCGTCAATTGGCTGATATGTATATAGCTGAGCGCGAGTTCAAACAGATACTCGTAAAAAGACTAAAAAACATGAAACAAAAACAACAAAACAAACCTGTAAGTAAATAGTGGTTTGATTGATTTTCATTCAAAGTTCTGCATACATTTATAATATCTACCTAAAAATAAAACGATGAAACACACAAAAAGTATTTACGTAGCGGGTTTATTAGCCATAGCCATCAGTACTATGGTAGCTTGTAACAAAAAAGATAAAGACGTCGATGATTCCAACGATACAGGTTATGCTGCCGACCATACATTGTCTGAGAAAGTATATGATGATGTGCAGATACTAGCAGACAAAGCCGCTGGTTTTACAGGCACAGGCGGTTTCAAAACTACTGCTTGCGGCACAGTAACTAAGGTGCCTAATCAGATAACTATCGATTTTGGAACCGAAAACTGTATGTGTGCCGATGGCAGAAATAGAAGGGGTAAAATAACTATCAACTATACCGGTGAATATGCAGATAGTAATTCTACACACACCATCACCTTCAGCAACTATTACCAGAATGACAATAAAGTAGAAGGCACGAAAACCGTTACCAACATGGGCCGCAATGCTTTTGGTCAGCCATATTTTAATATAGCGGTGAATGGTACTATTACCAAGCCTGATGGAACTGTAGTAACCCCCAATTGGGGTAGGATACGCACCTGGATAGCAGGATATAACACTCCTACAGACTGGACAGACGATGAATACAAAATAGTAGGTGCAGGTACCATTATAAGGAGCGCAGGAGTGGTCAATGTTGCCATTGTAGATACTCTACCACTTATTATAGCTGCTAATTGCCAATGGATAAAATCAGGATCTATCGTATATACATTGCCAGCCGGACGCAGCCGTACCCTAAATTATGGCAACAGCCCTGCTTGCGACAATCAGGCTACGCTTACTTTTCAGCCAGCTGGTACTACAGTGGCAGTTACATTACCATAACAAAGAATAGGGGTTGATTATCAACATAAGGCAGACTACCATGCGCAAGCTGGTGTCTGTCTTTTTTTGTTTTTCTGTTCCCAATAACCATTACTTTTAGCATCACAACTATTGCTTTTGAGCACACCAGAGGACATACTGAAACAATACTGGGGTTACGATGAGTTCAGACCACTACAGCGAGATATTATAGGCAGCATTTTGGCTGGCAATGATACCCTTGCTTTGTTGCCCACAGGTGGGGGCAAGTCAGTGTGCTATCAAGTTCCAGCATTGGTGGCTCCCGGTTTATGCCTGGTCATATCGCCGCTCATAGCGCTCATGCAAGATCAGGTAGGCAGGTTGCAGCAGCTAGGTATTGCCGCTGACTGTCTACACTCTGGTATGCATTACAACGAGGTAAAACAGATGCTTACAAGGGCTGTAGCCGGCGATTATAAGCTACTATACCTTTCGCCAGAGCGACTGCAAACCAGATTGTTTACTGACTATGTAAAGGAGATGGATGTATCTATGATTGCAGTAGATGAGGCGCATTGCATATCACAGTGGGGGCACGATTTCAGACCGTCTTACCTGCTTATTTCTGATGTCAGGTATATTTTCCCTCAAGTGCCTGTATTGGCACTTACCGCTACTGCTACCCCCGAGGTGCAGCAAGATATTGCTACTAGCTTGCGAATGAAGCAGCCTGCCATTTTCAAAATGAGTTTTGCTCGTACCAATATTCATTATGTCGTCAATTACAGTGAAAACAAAAGTGGCGACACACTGCAAGCGTTGGCGACGGGCTGCAGTATTGTGTATTGTCGCAGCCGAAAACAAACCGAAAATATAGGTGCCTATCTCAATAGTAATCAGTCCTCTGCTGCTGTGTATCATGCGGGGCTGAGCAGGGACCTGCGCAACGAGGCACAAAGTCAATGGATGAATGGCGATGTGCAAACTATGGCTGCTACTACCGCCTTTGGTATGGGTATAGATAAGCCCGATGTGCGCCAAGTAGTACACTACGATGCTCCTGAGCACCCCGAGGCTTACTATCAAGAGGCTGGCAGGGCAGGCAGGGATGGCTTACCATCAGTAGCCACAGCACTCTACAACAATGCCGATATCAAACGCCTGTACGATAGTACCGCTTTGCACTATCCGCCCGAGGTGTATTTGCGGCAGGTATATCAGGCAGTAGTAGAGTACCTGCAAGTACCCATAGCAGCACAGCCCGATAAGTATTTTGCATTTGACCTAGAGGAGTTTTGCACCAGATTCAAGTTGCGCCCCACCGAGGCCATACATGCGCTAAAGCTATTGGAGCGCGAAGGTCTGTGGACGCTTACAGATGCCGTGTACCGCCCAGCTACAGTGCAGTTTTTGGCAGACAGGCATACCCTCGATAGCCTGCAAAACTTTCATCCCAAGCTTGCCTATGTATCGGTAGGGCTACTGCGTATGTACAGCAGCATTTTTCATTTCCCTACCCGCATCAGCGAAACAGCAGTAGCGCGCCAGTTGCGCATACCCCGCGACGAGGTCATGCAAGCTCTGAGCAGAATGGTGGCAATGGGTGTGCTAGAATACAACAAGCCTGGCGACGGACCACAATTGTTTTTTCATCACTACAGGGTAGATAGCAGCCACCTGCTCATAAACATGCGCCGCATACAGATGTTGCGCAAACGCCACGAGGAGCGCACTGCGGCTATGATTGCCTATCTGCAAAATACTACAGTTTGCCGGGAGCGGTTATTGCTCCGCTACTTTGGCGAGCAGGCTGATGATAATTGTGGCCATTGCGATGTGTGTGCTACTCATCAGCACCAGCCCTCCCCACTAGCAATACTCAAAAAGGAACTGATTACCTACATCAAACAAAATGCGCCCATAACGCCAGATGCGTTATTAGGGGCTTTTCCTACACCTGCCAGAGATACAGTGTTGCAGCTTGTGCGTAAATGGACAGACGAAGGACATTTGTATTATGATGGCACTATGCTACACCTTACACAAGAGCTCTCCAGGTAGATTCTGCTACCTCTGTACTCTTTACCACGACGTGTATTTTTTCGTCTAATTTTTTCACCGCTTCATCCATTAGTTGAAGATAATAAGGATGCGAAACAGTGTCTTCTTCTTGTCTTATTATATTCATCAACCCCATTATAGAGGTTAGTGGCCCCCTGAACTCGTGCGACTGTATAAAGGCTATTTCTCTTAGCACTTTGTTTTGTTGTGCCACTTGTTGCATTTTTTCATTCAGCATTTTGTGGGTCAGCTCCAGTTCCATCAGGTTCATGGTTTGCTTTGCCAGTATGTGCAGTTGGTGTTTTTTATTGTCAGTAGTTTCTTTATTGTTCACATCCATCACGCACAGTGTACCTATCGTAAAACCATCGTTGGTGGTAAGTGGAGCACCAGCATAGAAGCGTATGTGTGGTGGATGCATCACCAGCGGATTGTCTGTAAATCTATTGTCAGCATTTGCGTCAGCCACTACCATAGGTTCCTCTAGGGCCACTACATGGGTGCAAAAGGAGGTATTGCGAGGCATAAGTTGTACTTCAAATCCATAACACACCTTAAATATCTGTTCATCTTTGTCTATCAATGTCAGAAAAGCTACTGGCGTTTCATATATCTCAGTAGCTAGTTGCAGCAGGCTATGCAGGTTTTTGTTCAGGTCAAAATTAAAATGATGAAATCTGTTCACCGCTACCAGTCTTTCTGCTTCTTTGTATTTCATTTTTATTTTTTTGGGTCTGTTTTATCCTTTAGATGAAGGTTTTTTCAGGCTGTTTTGTTTGCCTCCATACTACATACGCTGTATCTTCCGTTTTGGTTTTATACTTTTACAATTGATGCACAGTAAGATACGTTTCTCTATAATTGGTTTTGGCAACATTGGTCGCCGCCATGCAGCTCAAATACAGCAAAATCCATCAGCGGAGCTAGTAGCAGTGTGCGATACAGATGCTACTGTAAGTGAAGCTGTGCCACATGGTGTGCCTTTCTACACCTCTATACAAGATATGCTGGCAGCTACTTCCGCCGATGTGCTCTGTGTATGTACCCCCAACTATCTGCATGAGGCGCACACCATAGCCGGCCTCCATGCAGGTATGCACACTGTAGTAGAAAAACCAATGGCACTCAGCGTGGCAGAGTGTACCAATATGATAGCTGCAGGCAAAGAGAGTGGCAAAACCATTTTTGCAGTAAAACAAAATAGATACAATCCGCCGGTGCAGGCAGTGAAAAAACTCATAGCATCGCATCAGCTAGGCAATGTCTACATGATACAGGTCAACTGCTTTTGGAATCGGGGCGATGCCTACTATGCTGGTTCAGACTGGCGTGGTGTAAAGGCTAAAGATGGTGGTTGTTTGTTTACCCAGTTCAGCCACTTTGTGGATATTCTTTATTACCTCAATGGGGCTATTACCGATGCAGAAGGCATTATCAGCAATTATGCCCACCAACACAATACTGAAGTAGAAGATACCGGTAGTTTTGTACTCAAGGCTGCTAATGGTGCTATTATCAATTTCAACTTTACTACCTGTGCCTATCAGCGCAATATGGAGGGGTCTATCACCCTATTTGCAGAGAATGGTACAGTGAAGATAGGGGGGCAATACCTCAATACTGTAGAATACCAGCAACTGAAGGGCGAAGCACTACCACCTATTAACATTACAGCCAAGTCTAATGACTATGGGCTATACCAGGGCTCTATGAGCAATCACGACAAGGTGATACAAAACGTGGTAGATGTGCTCCTCCACAATCATTCGGTAATGACCAGTGCCGAAGAGGGTAGGGAAGTGGTGCGTATCATAGAGCTGATGTATGCAGGTGCTAGATAGACATAGTATGGGCAGTGGTTTTGCTACAACGTCTAATTGCCTATCTTCGCCCATCAATCTACAATTACATTGGCACGCAAAAAGAAAAAACAGGCTCCCTTACTCAATATTACTATAGAGTCTTATGCCGCAGAGGGCAAAAGTATAGCACGTCTTGAAGACGGAAAAGTACTGTTTGTAGACAACGCCATACCCGGCGATGTTATTGATGCCATTATCATAAAAGACAAAAAAAGCTGGGCTCAGGGGCGCACCACCCGTCTGGTGCAGCCATCGCCGCAGCGTATAGATCCTTTTTGCCAGCACTTTGGGGTATGTGGTGGGTGCAAATGGCAGATGCTGCCTTACCAGCAGCAACTGGCGTACAAGCAACAGCAGGTGGTAGATCAGCTAAAGCGTATAGGCAATGTAGAGTTGCCGCCCATACAGCCCATAATAGGCAGCCCGCACGAGCGATATTATCGCAACAAACTGGAGTTTACCTTCTCTGCTAGTCGTTACCGCACTTTCGAAGAGATAGGCGAACGCGCCGATAAATTTACCCCAGAGCCTGCATTGGGTTTTCATGCCCCAGGTCTGTTCGATAAAGTAGTAGAAATACACACTTGCTACCTACAGAAAGATCCGACTAATACCCTGTTAACCGTATTGCGAGAATATACTACAGCTCGTCAGCATCCTTATTACGACTTCAAGGCACACACTGGTTGGCTGCGCAATGTCATTATACGTATAGCTACTACTGGCGAGATATTGGTGAATCTGGTAATACACAACGAAGATGTGCCAGAGCGCGAAGCCATACTGCAACACATACTAGACAATGTACCCGGCATCACCTCGCTCAACTACACCATCAACCCCAAGCTCAACGATACCATACACGACCTAGAGGTGGTATGCTGGTATGGCAAAAGCTACATAGAAGAAAAACTAGAAGACTACAGGTTTAAGATTTCCCCCAAGTCATTCTTTCAAACCAATACTTATCAGGCAGAGGCGCTATACAGAGTAGCGCGCGATTTTGCTGGGCTTACCGGTACCGAAACCCTCTACGACCTGTATTGTGGCACTGGCAGCATAGGTATATTCTGCTCGGCAGGTGCGCGTCAAGTCATAGGTATAGAGCTGGTAGAAGATGCCATAAAAGATGCCCACCTAAATGCTGCTATGAATGGGCTTACGCACTGCAAGTTTTATGCAGGCGATGTGGAGAAGATTTGTACCGACGATTTCTTTGCTGCTCATGGTCGCCCCGATGTCATCATCACCGATCCGCCTCGTGCAGGTATGACCGAAAAACTGGTACAGCAGCTACTGCGCATGCGTGCCCCCAAGGTAGTATATGTGAGCTGCAATCCTGCTACTCAGGCCCGCGACTTACAGTTGCTCGATGCAGCCTATCGCATCACCCGTTTGCAGCCGGTAGATATGTTCCCACATACCCACCATATAGAAAACGTGGCACTGCTGGAGCTTAGAGAAATATAGATAAAGAGAGTTACAGATTATAATACTAACACTGAGCATGTAGTTACTTCTTCCTGATAGTCACTGCATGCTCTTTTATTACAGCTACATATTGCTCAAACTTTGCTGGAAAAACAGATACAATGCCTGTGAAGTCTTTCTTAGCAGCATCAAACAGATGTTCGTTTATCAGCAGTTCGTCAAGTGTATCTATCAGTGTAGCAGTCAGTGCTTTGTCTGCTTTGTCTTCTTTGTAGTGTCCTACTTGTTTTATGCCTTCCCAACTGTAGTATATCACCCTGCCTCTAGTATCTACTATTACGTGCTTTATATTCAGTATGTATTCACCATCTTGCAGCGTACTTAGGGTAGATTTCAGTCCATTTAGTACATACTCTTCTAAGCTTGGTTTTACCGAATCTTTTCTGAATTTTGCCTGCTCTTTCAGCTCAGAGGGTTGGTACACTTTTTTGCGGTCTACATAGGTAGGACACAGCGTTTGGGTGTAGGTTTTGGTCAGTTCCTCCCCAGTTATAGGGTCTATGAGTATTACAGTATCTGTTTTGGGCAATTGCATCACAAATCTTCTGCCATGCATCACCACAAATTCGTTTTTGGGTCTCGGCGTCTTTTGGGCTACACTGGTAGCCGCTATCAATAATAAAACAAGGGTTAAAAAACTACGGAATTGGCACATCATACAATCTTAAAATATCACTTTTACTCGGTGAAAGTACGACACACGCTTTAATATCCCGTCATGCAGCCACCCATATTAGCTTTTGTTGTAGAATACCTTCTTGTTGTTCACAGTTATTTTGTAGTCCGATAATGATATTTTTGAATGTGCTGTTACATTCTTGCCGTTAGCAGTTGCAGCCACCAGTTTAGGGTGTTTGTTCATTAGCGTGCTTATATCTGCTGCAAGATCTATGGGGGCTGATGTTATTTTGCCATCCTTGTTTTTGTAGTCTACGCCATCATATTCATAGTATATTACCATACCATTTTCATTAACCACTATATGGTTTAGGTTTATTTTTATGATATCGCCATCTGGGTTCTTTAAGTCTTTAATTTTTGAACTTAGGTTTTGCAATAAATACTTTTCCAATTCTTCCCCATTTTGTACAGAACTGCTTAGTTCATCTGTATAGAATACTTTTTTATTATTGGCCATTTCCATTTTAGGGTCTGTTATCATTTCCTTCATTATCTCATCACCAGTTATTGGGTCTATTATTATCATAGTATCCTTAACCGCAGGGCCAAACTTTAGTTGATAGTCTTTGTGTACATATCGCCAGTTATTATTGGGTTTGTATTTTACATACGTTTGTGCAATAGCACTTCCATTAAGCAGCATGATTGCAGCTACTATTTTTACCGTATTAAGACTCCAAGTGTTGCAGTTCATAATCATTAGTTTTAAAAGTTATTACGTAATATTCAATCAGCAAAAAGAACGTTATGTAAATTTAATGATTTATTTGGTAATTAATTGACAGTAATTATTTCACTTTTTTCTGCATCACAAATTTCTGTTTGGCATCATACACACCTATATCCCAGCACCTACCATCCCTCACTTACCCCATACTTGTTACTATCACAGGGCTTTCTATTGCAGTGTCTTTACCTGTACATTTCACTCTTATTGTTTCTATAAATATTTTCACTTTTACACCCTTAAATTCTTTCAGGAAGTTTAGTTGATTTTCATTTATCGTATTCCCTTTGGTGCGAAATGGACCAAAGAAATTACCTTCTTTTGGCAGAAACGATATGATAAAATCAGTAACCTCGCAGCCATCTTTTTTGCTTACCAACTTCGGATTTGCTAGTATCGTCTTCAGCGGTATTTCCACATCATCCACATTCGCAAACAAAACATTGCCTGTCTGCTTTTTGGGTTTTGTTTGAGCTATGGTGGTGTCGGTGCACAGCGCAGTAAATAGCATAGCTATTGCTGCTATTTTCATTGTCGTTTTTGTGAGGTGTTTGTACATTTTTTTCTGTTTTGGGGTTATCAATTTTGTGTAGTTGCGTCTGCTATTACTTTGTGGTTTTTTATCGTGAAGCTGTATGGGTAGTCTTTGTTTACTGCTTTTTCATACAGATATGTTATCAGGTATGGCACAGGTATATTGTTTTTGGTTGCTGGGCTACACTCAGGCGCATTCATAATAAGGTTTACAAGTGCTAAGTCTGTTTCTTTTTTCATTGGGAATTTGTCTGCCAATTCAGCATTTATTAGCCCGTTATACTCGTAGTAGGCTATCTTTCCCTTTTTGTCTATAACTACATCGTTTAGTAGTATCACATAGTTGCCATCTTGCAGTTTTTCAAATTCGCTTCTTGCATTTTTATGTAGGTATTGCACCAGCCCGTCATTGTAATTTAGTGCTCCTGGTACTTCTACTTGTTCATCCGCACCTTGCTCATAAATTTTTTCTCCATTCAGTGTCAGGGCAGGTGTGGGCCAGCCTATAGGTGTTTTCACCAGTTGGCCCGTTTGCTCATCTCTTCGCATATAGCTATCTGGTTTTTTTGGTGCTTTAAAAACTATAGTATTGCCTCTCCACTTACAGGTATTTCCTGTTTTTACAGGCACGTCGTTAGTTGCTTTTTTTGCAAAGCACAAAAATGATACAGCAACTATAGGCAACAGTACAAGAAGTTTTAGTTTTGATGTGGACAATGATGATCTATTCATCATTTCTATTCTTCTTTTTATGGGCGATTTACTAAGAGAATGTGTAATTGCTGGCGCAGAGTGCATCATAGCCTGTTCTATCAGAAATCTGCTGTATGTAGATTGTGTTTGTATTATCGCACTATCTGCCTGATATTCATGCACTAACAGTATTCGTTTACTAAATACATATATCAATGGGTGAAACCAGAATATGATTTTTGCAAATTCTATCAATATCAGGTCGGCAAAATGTACTTTTTTTCGGTGTTGGTTTTCATGGCCCAGTATCATCTGCCATTCACTATTAGTGTATTCATTTCTGCTTTTTACAAACAGCAATCCCATTATAGAGAAAGGTGTATGCGCCTTGCCTGTTTCTATCAGTATCCATCCATCTTTTTTGGTTTTTACACCTCTTCGGTAGTAGTGGGTTAGCTTTAGCACATCTATCAGCAGTAGTATCGACATAAGTACTATACCAGCAACATACATAACCTTGACCCAAAACATATAGTCGAAGCCAGCTACAGCGATTGCAGTTTTTGTATTTGCAGCTTGTGTTGCTGCTGCTGTGGTAAGGCTCCATACTTGTTGTTGCAATGGTACATTGTAGCTACTAACCTGTTGTTGCCATTCTATAGCAGGTACTAATAACCCCATCAACAGTGTGCCGGTCAGGTATGCTCTATTATATTTGAAGCAGGTTTCTTTTTGCAGCAGCATGTCATATACTGCTATACTCAGTATCCATATTGCGGTAGCATTGAGTAAATATTGTAGCATCGGTTATTTGTTTTTTGCGTTAGCAGCTTCATATAACTCGTTCAATTCTTTCAGGTCTATATCTTTACTTTTCACCAAAAAACTAACCAGTTGCTTGGGCGATCCACTGAAAAACTTTTCCACCAGTGTTTTTACACCTTGCTGCGCATAGTCATCCTTGCTTATGGTGGGGAAGTACTCGTATGTTTTGCCGTATGCTTTGTGGTTCACAAAACCTTTCTTCTCCAGTATCCGCACTACCGACGATATGGTACTATGAGGCATATCTGGGTCTCCTAGTTGGTCTATGATGTCTTTTACCACACACCGCTCCAGTTGCCATATTATGTGCATTATGTCTTCTTCCGCTTTTGTTAGTGTATTTATTGGTTCATTACGTTTCATAACGTAAAAATACGTTAGAAAACGTAAAAACCAAATTTGAGTCAAGGAATTATGAAAAATTCCACCTAAAACATATCCCCTACATTCCAGCTATTATTCGCAGTTGTCTTTTTGTGCTTGGGCAGGTGCCCCACATATTGTGCAGTCAAAACTGTACCTAGTACACCATTAGTGTATTGCCACAGCATATTGTCTACGGTGATAAGACTCCAAATGTTGCAGTTCATAATTATTAGTTTTAACGGTTATTACGATAATTTACATCAGCATTTTAGCATCTTCTTTTTCTTGCCTAGGTTGCCCTTAGCTGCTATTTTAGCTATATACTCAGCAGCATCTGGCACTTTGCATGCAGTGCCATTCATTTCCACATTTACTTTGCCCACTTTGGCAGCCGTAGCCAGTGCATCATCTGTTAGCGTGGTCACATAAGCACCCACGCATATTATGTAGTTATTCATCTGGTAGCGCACACGGTTTGGGGCAGAGTGTAGTTCATTTTCTATATGGGTCAGTAGTTTTTTCAGTGTTGTTAGGTCTAGTTGTTCATCAGGTGTCACACTCACCAGCCCACTCAGTGTAGCCCATCCTGCTGTGGCTATGTGTTCTTCTGGTGCGTCTATCCATTTCATGCCCAGTTGCATTCCATAGCGGCTACCACCAGCCACCCATGGCACAGTATACTCACTTATGTTGGCCGATGTCGCCCTTCTTACCCATTCGTCCAGCTCTTCAGCCGTCATTCTATCATCATCAGCTATCAGCCCTGCTAGGTACATAGCATCAGCATTGCCTGTTAGGTACAGCTCTTTAGCCAGCACATAGTCCTTTTTTATTTTCTTCTGTATCTTTTTTAGGTCCTCTACTTTTACGCCATATAGGGGTTCTTGCACACCATGTTTTAATAGTATTTTTTTTATTTGCTCACTACCACAGGCTTCCAGTTCCTGCATTATATCATTGATGGTCATATACTTTCGCTTGTTTTAACAAAAATACAATAATCCTATTTCATTATATCACAGTCGGTTTTATGCCAGCATTTGGCTATGTTATGCTTAACCACATTACATGGGTTACTTTGTTTTGCTATACTTTACAGCTATATTTGCACAAAACACCCCATATGAAACATATTGCTTTGTCTTTATTTGTGCTGGCCGCTTCACTGTCTGCTAGTACTGTTTCTGCCCGTCCTGCTGGTTTGTATAAGGTATATTCCAATGGCGACCTGGCAGTAGCCACTATAGGCATTAGGGCTGGCATGCAGGTACAGCACCTGTCTGGCAATACAGTATGGAACGAAACCTACAATCCAGGTCCTTTGGTGGGGTTGCTTTTCAGTGTTCACAAAAAAATGTTTGGTGTAAGGGTAGAAGGTACACTCAGGGCAGTAGAGTACAATAACAATATCACTGGCAAAAGTGTGAATGTTTTCAACTTCGATGTGCCTCTTTTATTTGAATTCAGACCTGTCGATTTTATCAAAATTCATCTGGGCCCACAAATATCCACCTTTCCCCGTGCCGATGAAAACAATACTCAGGATGGCAGGCGTTATTTCAAGCCATTCGATGCATCTTTCGTTTTTGGTGCGGAGGGTATACTACCGTTCAACTTTATAGCAGGTGCCCGCTACGTTAAGGGTTTTTGGGACATTAATGACTCCGGTAAATATCCTGGCGCATGGACCACCACTTCTGCGCAGTTCTACATTGGCTATTGCCTAGCTAGGTAACTGTAAGATTACTATATTTCAATACTTTTTAATAAAAATGTCCCGCAAAGCCTATAGCTAGCGGGACATTTTTATTAGTAGGTATTCTCTACACTTTTATTGTTTGTCTATCTACACCAGTTTCAGGTGCTGTGCTATATTTTTTGCTGTAGCATCACTTACCGGCACCAGCGGCAACCTCAGGTAGTTGTCACACAGGTCCATCTTCGACAGTGCACACTTTACGCCAGCAGGGTTACCCTCTGCAAACAGTAGGTTGATGCCCGGTAGTATTCTGTAAAATATTTTTCTTGCCTTATCAAATTTCCCTACTATCGATAGGTTTATGATATCAGTCATATCCTTAGTGTAGCAGTTAGCCGCTACCGATATGATACCTTCCATGCCTATAGCCATATGTGCTAGCGTCAGGTCATCATCGCCCGATAGTACTGTCAGGTGATCAGGTTTGTTTTGTATCAGCTCCAGGCATTGTGCCATATTGCCACTAGCCTCTTTTACACCCACTATGTTGCTACACTCATTGGCCAGTCTTATGGCAGTAGCCGGCAGCAGGTTGCACCCTGTTCTGCCAGGCACATTATACAGTATTATAGCTTTTTCTGTAGCGCTCGCTATCGCTTTGTAGTGTTGGTATAGCCCTTCTTGTGTTGGTTTATTATAGTATGGGGTCACACTCATTATAGCATCCACACCCGTCAGGTCATATTCTTTTAGCTGTTGCAGCACCTCGGCAGTATTATTACCACCTATGCCGCACACTACTGGCACTTGCCCGTTGGCAAATCTTACAATAGCAGCTAGCAATTCTTGCTTTTCCTGAGCTGTTAGGGTAGGGGTCTCCGCAGTGGTGCCCAGTGCTACCAAAAAATCCACACCACCTTTTACAGTGTGTGTTACTATTTTTTCCAGAGACGGATAGTCAATACTTCCGTTTTTAAGGAAAGGAGTCACTAACGCCACCCCTGTTCCTTTGAGTTGTTGATAAGCCATATTATTGTTTTAAATTGTAAGCCTCACTTGTAAATAAAGTAGTTACTCTTGAAATCAAATATGGAGATGGGGTGGTCTTTATTCTCATTCACGCTTTTACTTTCAGTGCTTTTGTTATTTATTGGTAAATGTAATCCAAATAATTATAAATACCAAATATCAACTCAATAAATATATTCGTCATCTACCTCCCACACCGTCATTGCTCTTCTCGTTAGTTTTCTCTAGCTATGGCAGCACATTACTATGCTTCTTCCTCTTCCGCCACCTCTTCATAAAAGCCCATCTTCGAGAATTTCTCTATTCGCTCACTTATACGCTCTTCGGGGCTTACTTTTGCCAGTTCGGCAAGTGTAGCTACCAGATATTTTTTTATAGTTTCTGCCATCTCAGCTGGGTTAGTGTTGGCACCGCCCATTGGCTCTGGCAGCACATCATCTACCAGCCCAAAACCGCTCATGTCTTTCGATGTCAGTTTCAGTTGCTCCGCCGCCTTTTCTTTAAAGTTCCAGCTCCGCCACAGTATCGATGAGCACGACTCTGGCGATATCACCGAGTACCACGTATTCTCCAGCATCACCACCTTATCACCTATACCTATACCCAGTGCCCCGCCCGATGCACCTTCACCTATTATGATGCATATCACCGGCACCTTCATATTCACCATCTCAAACAGGTTGCGAGCTATAGCCTCCGCCTGTCCACGCTCCTCCGCCTCTAGGCCCGGAAACGCCCCCGGAGTATCTATAAACGTTACTATCGGTCTGTTAAACTTCTCCGCCATCTTCATCAGCCTCAGTGCCTTGCGGTAGCCCTCAGGGTTAGCCATCCCAAAGTTGCGTAGCTGGCGCATCTTCGTGTTCACACCCTTTTGCTGCCCCATCACCATCACCGGCATGCCATTCAGCTCAGCCATACCACCCACCATAGCCTTGTCGTCCTTTACCTGCCTGTCGCCATATAGCTCCGTGAAGTTGGTAAATATCTCATCTATATAGTACAGCGTATAGGGCCGCTCAGGGTGTCTGCTCAGTTGCACACGCTGCCACGGAGTCAGGTTTTCATATAGTTTAGCACGGGTTACCTCAATAGTGTTTTCCAACTCCCTTATACTGTTCGATACATCTACCTTATTTTTGGCAGCTATTTCCTTCAGTTTAGTAAGCTGTGCATGCAAATCCTCTAATGGTTTTTCAAAATCAAGGAACAACATAAGTACATTATTTTTAGAGCCCAAAGGTAACTCATTACACACACAATATGTAACACTATATATCACCACCACCACACCCCACCACCACATTTATCATTTTGTTACCAGCCACAGCACTCCCAGCAGCGGGCTTTGTGTCACTACCTTGTACTGGCGGGGCTGTGATGAGCTTTGCTTATACACACCCACAAAAAACCCCGAAAATAGTCTTACACTATCTTCAGGGCAATAATCTAATTTAATTACACCTACACAACCGCAGTTTGTGCCAGCATCTTAGGCACACCCACCTCACTACGCAGTGCAGCTATTATCTCATCAGCATCAAATATCTCATCCTCGCTCTGGTACGGAAACTCCGTTACCTGACCCGTTATGTTATACTTGCTAAACACCGAGTTCCTCAATTCTGGCTTCATCGTAGGAGGTTTAGCCACTATATTAGTATGCATATTATACCCAAACTGGCTGGGTGTGTTAGCTATCCAGCACACTACCGATGGTTTAAACAAAGCTACTGCTGTGTGCTGCGCAAAACTATCTATAAACAACCGCTTGGCACTCATTTGTATCAGTACCGCCAGTGCCCTAAACTCCGCTTGCACTGGGTACACACCCTGTAGCCCTAGCTGGTCTTGCCTACGTATATGCACCACATTATAGTCTTGTGCCATAGCATTTACTACTCGCTGTGCTGTAGCCGCTGGCAGGTCTCGCGGCCATGAGTATTTATCTGTTTGGTTCGATACTCCACCATTGGTTTGGAGAGCCAGTATAGGCTTTTGCGATGCAAACAATGGTGCATATTGGCTCTTCTCCTTGGCCGTTAGGTATATCTCGGGTAGCTCACCATTGTACGGCACACCACACAGTGCACACCATACCTCTATCAGGTGCCCACGCTGATACACAAAGTCTGTGGCATGATACGGATCGTGCAAAAACAAAAGCGTATCC
>CAZRPA010000074.1:0-5067 GCA_964601855.1 uncultured Flavipsychrobacter sp.
CAATTTGGTCTGTGGTCGTTTCTGGAGTAAAAAGGTTTGAGTATACTACTGATTGTGTTGTGTAGCTTTGATAGCTAGGACATACTTGTACACGGCATCTTTTTGGGTTTCTGTTAGTTTTGCTCTGGGAGCCATATCGGCAATGATGTTTTGCCATTGTTCAGGAGTGCGGGTATGGATGTTCATTGCGTCGTGACAGTTAGTGCAGGCTCCGGTATAGATGGAGTAACCATTGGTAAGGGTTTGCATGGTTACGTCTTTGTAGGTTGCCTGTATTGCGGCCAATTCTTCATTGCCGGGTGCAATGACTCCGTTTTTTGATTTCTTGGGTGGTGCCGGGTCGGGGATGGAGGATGTAGCACCGAGGGTTGTAGACGGAGGGGTGGGAGGAGTGGGTGTTGTTTTGTTTTTTTTGAATACGCTACACGCTGCGATGGTAAGGGTGAGTGATGCAACTATGGCTATTTTTAGGGGTCTCATAAATTTTCTTTTTTAGATTTTTTTGGTCTAGTGAGGTAATAGTTTCTGCTAGCACCTCCGTGACTCTACATGAGATCACGAAGGTATATTAAATTGGGCTGAAGGTAATTTGGGCTGCTGCGAAACAGTTCCATTCACGTTATTGTGGTAGGCGAATTCATAAGATTAGCAGCCTTCTTTTACTGGACGGGTATCAATGCACCCTGACGAAAAAGTAGCTGGTAGCAGTAGTTGTATGAAGCTGGCATCGGGGTGCATTCTGGTTCTTTCTTGGAAGGAGAAGATTTGTATGCGTATTAGTTCTTTTTTGAGGTCTATTAGGTATTTGGCTGCCACTTGGTCTGCCATTAGTTGCCCGTTTATGTACAACTGGTTTTGCTTTTTTTCTACTACAAATCCTTTAAACTGATCGACCAACTTGTCGGTCATGAGGCGGTTCATTAAAGTGTTTTCTTCGGATGTGGGTGGTGTGGCGGCTGGTGTGTGTTGTGCTTTTGAGTTGTGGGTTGTTTTGGTAAGCGGGTCTGTTCCTTCTTTATTGGGCATGTCTGTATTTGCTACTTGCTGTGCAGCAGTGGTAGCAATGGTGCTTTTTTTCTTTGCTTTGTGGAAGGAGGGTTTTACCCATGCAATGGAGGCGGTGATAATACTGATGATGATGATAGTAGCCACCATGCGGCTATAGCTGAATGTGTTCTTTTTCATTTCCATGATACGTTGAATACGATTGAATAATTGATTTGATTGTCCGGTAGCTGCAACTACTATGAGTGGAGTAGCAGGACGCCTTGCTGCAAGTGCTACCAGGGCGGAGGCATAAGAAATAGGCTCTGTGGTATGGTAGACGACGAGGTCGTCGCAGCTGTGCTCTCTTTCGCGGCGGGCAATAGCCGATATTATCCATACAAACGGATTGAAAAAGAGGATAGTTTCTGCAATGGTTTGTAGTATATTGATGAAGTAATCGTGCCGCTTGATGTGTGCAAGTTCGTGCAATAGGATAGTTTCTAGCTGCTTTGTGTCTAGTTGTGCTATAGCAGCCAGAGGCATGAGAATGACAGGCTTTAAGAAGCCAACTACCATAGGTACTTGTGCTTTGGCAGAGATTAAGAGCTTTACAGATTTATTGAGCTGAATGCGTTTTACCTGTGTTGTCAATAGCTCATTTAGCGCTGTATCGGGTTGGAATGTTTGACTGTTTTTGAGAGAAAATAGCTGGAAGATGCCAGCTGAAAGCCTTGCCAGCATCAATACCAGGCCTATGACATAAAATGAGCAGAGCCATGGAGCATATGTGTTGAGAGATGCCTGTAGTGCTTGCAGATCGAATAGGGCATTGGTAGCAGAGATAGGGTGTAGTGGTAGCTGGATAGTGGTAGTAGCGATAGTGTGTGCGGCAAGTAGTTGCGTATCAGCCAGTGTAAAAGACTGAAATTGATGCCACCAAGTAGCAAAAAACCACCCCTGCAAAATGGTGAGTGCTGATAAGGACAAATGGTAACGGGCATTAGCTGATGTGGCTGGTACTGCCTTGAAAACCAGCCATAGGGCAGTGTATACGGCAGCACCTTGTGCGAGCGAGTAAATTATTGTCCAGGACAATGATTGAATCCAGATAGCCATTGTTTGTAGTTTTAGGAGTGAATGCTGTTTGTTTAAATAATAGAATGTTGATGTTTGAGGATTTATTTTTTAGCTTTTTTATCGAGATACTCTCGTATCATGCCTAGTTCTGAATCGCTTGCTTTGTGATTGCCCAGGGCTTGGATAACTAGTTGCATTGCTGAACCGTTGAAAACAGAGTCTATTAATCGCTGTATTATTTGTCCTTGTGCTTGCTGTTGATTGACTGAAGCTGTGTACACATGCGCCTTGCCAAGTGCTACTCTGCTCAGTAATTGTTTTTCGAGCATGATTTGCATTTGCTTGAGTGTGGTGGTGTAGCCTGCCTCTTTTTTGAGGGCTAGCTTGTCATGCACATCTCTTACTGTAGCTGGGCCATGTGTCCATAGAATATTTAGAATTTCCAGTTCTGCTTCTGTTGCTTTAATTTCTTGCTGTTCGCTCATCTACGATTGCTTTCGTAGTCAAATCTACGATGTTTATCGTAGATTCAAAATAATTTTTGTGGAGATTTAGGATTTTAACAAAAAATCTTTTGAGGGGGGTGTTGTTTTGGGTGGAGAGTATTGGAATGGAGTGAATGGAAGTGAGGGCTGGAAGCATTGCTGTATTATAGGGCTGAGCCATGCTTGATAAGCACCGCTCCTCTCTGCCCTGCCAGTAGAAGAGATGTGACGCAAAGCCCGATGCTACTAGAGGAGTTAGGAAGAACGATTTTTATTGGCAGTTCCAGTAGGCCCTTCGGAACTACTGAAACAACGAGTTAATGGCGTTGCATACGCCGTTCCATATGCTCCAAGTTGCAAATGAGGACCATTGGGGGATTGGAGTAGATAGTAGGTAAAAATTATTTTTGTTTTGTGAAGAGGGGGCATCTGTGAATGATGCCCCTCTTTTTTTATAAAGATATAAATATGAATTGTACATATTTATAATCGTTTAGTTAATAGACTATTGAAATGAAAATTATACAAAAAACTACTAATATTAGTAGCATAGTGTTTTTGTTATGCAGGTAATTTTGCGAACTATATTGTAATGATTGTAATCAGCAATTTGATTGCTGTATTAAAATAGTACACTCTGTTTATCAATGTACGGCAAGTTAACACTAGCTAACACCAGTGGTAATCAATATTAATGAAGTATGGCTGAAGCGATAAGTTAGCCAGACAATCTTTACCTGTAATGTATCTATGAATAATGTGATCTGGATTGAGCGATGAAATGTATGCCAATATTTGTCCTTACCAAGGATCGTCTTCTAAAATAAATATCCTGAGATGTTCCATAATATGGAATGATTATCAATCAAAGATAACTATTACAATGAATAATGGCTAAACACCAAAAAATAGGAAAACAACAAACCCAAAAGCACCAAAATTCCATTTTTAGGAATCATTTCCATAAACTGTAATCTATTAGTTATTATCATTACTTATAATCAACTGTTTATCAAATAATTAGGAGGTTGGCACGCTGATTGACAATACTCTGTAAAAATTAATAAATAATGAAAAGTAGAAACCAATTGAAAGTATTTACAGCAGACGATAGCATTTTTTGTAGATACATATTTAAGCATCACTTACTAAATCTTGGTTTCATTAATATTTATTTGTTTGAAGACGGCTAATCTTGTTTACAAAATATGAATTTGTCTCCTGATCTTATATTATTAGACTAAAACATGGGTACACTAAATGGTGTAGATGTATTACAAATAGTAAAGTCTACCAATCCAACAATACATCTCATGATGATGCCGGCAAGAAAAGATAGTGTGATAGCGAGCGACGCTATAAAACACGGAGCAATGTGCTACATAACCAAAAATGAAAATGATCTCGAAATGATAAGTTTTCAAACATCCTAAATAGCTCCTGTAGTTACAATCTAAATCAAATTAATAAACTAAATAATTATATAATAATACAGCATACAGTACAATGAAAAACTTCAAATTAATAGTATCAATTATTACCATTCTCCTATTTTCTTTTTCAAGCGAATCTTTTGCTCAAAGAATTTTCTCTCCTAACACTGTCAGAGATATAACTTCCGCTACAACCTACTGCCAAAGTGCCACAGCTTCAAGTCTGAGATTCAGATACTATACATGTAATACAGGAAGTGGAGGTAATACAGGAATTGCTATCACTGTACGCTGGTATCGCAATACAGTTAACAGCACTACAGGTGGCACTATCGTCAGTACTACCAATACTACTAGTACTACTGGTTCTACTGGAAATTTAGATTATTTACCCTCAACTGCCACAGTAGGTGTAACCTACTATTATTGTGTGATAACTTGGACAGGTACAGGATCTTGCAACACTAGCGGCTCGCTTACCAGCCCAGTTACATCTGTTACAGTTGGCTCTGTCCCTACTGCAGTCTCAGCGAGCGGCACACCAAATCCAATATGTAGTGGTTCAAACCTGACATTGACCAGTTCAGCAACGAGCAGTATTGTAGGAGGTTCGGTTTGCGGTACAGTTGATGAAAATGGCACATTGACTTTAACTGCTCCTGCCGGTACTGTATTCACCGGTGTGACTTTCGCCAGCTATGGCACACCTACAGGTTCTTGTGGTAGCTTTGCAACAAGTTCTTGTCATGCAACTACAAGTTTGGCTGTAGTACAAAGTTACTTGCTCGGCAATTCTACAGCGAATATCCCTGCCACAAATGGTATTTTTGGTGACCCCTGTGTTGGGACACTTAAGCGGCTTTATGTTCAGGCAACTTATTCGTATCCAGCATCATACGCTTGGGCTGGTCCTAACGGTTTTACATCTACTTTACGAAACCCAGCAGCATTTGCTGTAACCACTGCAAGCGCAGGTATTTACACAGTTACAGCTACAAACGCATGTGGTTCAACTGCTGCAACTACAACAGCTGTAACAGTAAACACTGTACCAACTACAGTATCAGCTACAGCAACTCCTAATA
>CAZRPA010000074.1:5167-18916 GCA_964601855.1 uncultured Flavipsychrobacter sp.
CAGTATCAGCTACAGCAACTCCTAATACTTTGTGCACTGGTGCTAATCTCACATTGACTAGCGCTGCTACTAGCAGCACTGGTGCTGTGACTTACGCTTGGGCTGGTCCTAACGGTTTTGCATCTACTTTACAAAACCCTGCAGCATTTGCTGTAACCACTTCAAGCGCAGGTGTTTACACTGTTACTGCTACAAACGCATGTGGTTCAACTGCAGCAACTACAACAGCTGTAACAGTAAATGTGTTGCCAGTGATTAGCAGTGTGGGTGGCATATTTACTACATGTGAGAATGCCGCTTTGGAATTGAGTGCATCTATACCATTAGGAACATGGACAAGTAGCAATATATCAGTAGCCAATATAGATACCTTTACGGGTGTAGTTACACCTGTAACAGTAGGTACAGCACTGATGAGTTATCAGGTAACAGCTACAGGCTGTATGGCCACACGGGAGATAACAATGATTGAAGCCCCTACAGCAATAAGTGGCGTTACTGCATTGTGCCCCGGAGCTACAGCCACCCTTACATGTACCTACGCCGGCGGTACTTGGTCCGCATTTAATCCAGGAGTGATATCTATAAATCCAACTACCGGAGTCATGACGGCAGTGATAGTAGCTCATTTTGGTTATTCGGAAACAGCTATCACCTATACTATTGCCAATGGTTGCTCCCGTGTAGTATTTCCAAGGGTCCACTCTATACCGGCGCCTATATACGTAGGTACTGGATACTTAACTAGTTTGTGTGTCGGACAGACCACATTATTTCAGTCAGGTACTTTGGGTAATACCTGGAGCAGCAATAACACAGGCATAGCTACAATAACCAGTGGAGGGGTAATTACAGCTCAGGCACCTGGTGTGGCTACTATAAGTTACACAAACAGCAATGGTTGTGCCAATACTAGGACAATAACGGTCTATCCTGCTTTATCTCCTATTGTAGGTAGTTCTTCAATATGTACCGGAACTACAACACTATTCTCAAATGCTGCACCCGGCGGCACCTGGACGAGCAGTAATGTCTCAAAAGCTACAATAAACCTGACTTCAGGCTTGGTGTCAGCATCTACTGCGGGCACTACCACACTGTCGTACAGGGCTCCAAGTGGCTGCTATGTAACTAATGTGATTACCGTAAACGCTACACCATCCACCATTACTGGTACCCGCAGTGTATGTATAGGCGCTACTACTACCTTGGCTAGTACACCAATTGGAGGCACATGGAGCTCATCGGCTGTCGGTATAGCCTCAGTGGGTAGTACTACGGGCATTGTAAGCGGTGTTGCAAGCGGCACAGCAATAGTGACGTATACATCATCAGGCTGTGCAAAAACAGCGGAGGTCACTGTAAATACCTTGCCTGCAGCTATTACCGGAGTAGGCGTAGCCTGCGCAGGTAGTACCACTGCCCTTACAAATGTGAGTGGAACATGGACTAGCAGCAATACGGGAATTGCTACTGTAAACTATCTGGGTACTGTGACAGGAGTAGCTAGTGGTACTGCAATGATTACATTCCGCAATGCCAACAGTTGTTCCACTACTAAAGAAGTGACGATCAATCCATTACCTAGTGCAATTGTAGCGCCCACAGGATTGTGTTTGGGCAGTACTGGCACCTTTACAGCTACTCCCTCAGGCGGCACATGGGCCAGTGTCAGTCCGTCTGTATTTAGTGTAAACAGTGAGAGTGGAGCTATGACGGCGTTGATAGCAAATTACACCAGCAACTCATTGGGTACTGTTAGATACACATTGCCTACTGGTTGTACGAGGACGGGTACAGTAACTGTTAATCGTCAGCCAGGCAGTATCTACGGTGGTACGGGCAAAGTGTGTACAGGAGCTACCACAACTCAGTTGTCAAGCGCTACGGGTTGTACTTGGTCTAGTGCTACACCATCAGTAGCTACAATATCACCTACCGGGGTAGTGACAGGTGTGAGTGCAGGTAATACGGTTATTAGCTACACAAGTGCAGTAGGGTGCGCTGCTACACGAGTAATAACAGTGAATGGTACACCCGATGTAATAACGGGAGCCACAACAGTACTGATGGGCCAGACAACCACCTTGGCCAATACAACCTCTGGCGGTACATGGACCAGCAGTATACCATCAAGAGCCACAATAGTGTCGGCAAGTGGTGTAGTGAGGGGTATGAGCATAGGCACAACGAACATCACTTACATGATGTCAACAGGGTGTTTTGTGACACGGGCAATGAATATAGTAGCGGCAAGAGGAATAGATGAAACAGTGAAAGAAGAAGTGGCAATAGATGTAAAATTGTACCCTAACCCCACTAATGGAATCTTCACTGTAGCCACCTCTGTAGCAGGTACAATAAGTGTGTACACAATAGACGGCAAAGAGTTACTGCAGCACGAAGCGCAAGCAGGTACTACTGGTATCACATTGCCAGCAGGTCTTGCTAATGGTATGTACATGCTGCGTTTCAACGGTGCAGATGGTGGTAGCAAAATGGTGAGACTGGTGTACCAGCAGTAAGTGATTAATGATATCTGAAGGGGCTAACTCAATGTTTGAGTTAGCCCCTTTTATAATTGGGCAAATGTAGTTTGGTGTGTATTATTTTATATATAATGAGCGTAACCCCTCATTGCCCTGAACGTAGCAGAGAGTGACACAATGCCCGCTGATGAGAGTGCAAGGGGTGGTAGCCAAAATGTTAATATATGGTGATATAAGGTGGTGGGGAGAATAGTTGATACACAATTAACCCATAAGTGATTTTTGGATAGGTAAATTCCGTACTTTTGCACACCGAAAATAAATACCTGTCGGAAATAAATAGACGACAGGATTTTTTTTTGAAAGGATAAAACAAGTACAAAAACAACAAAATGGACATTCGTAACATTGCGATCATTGCACACGTTGACCACGGAAAGACGACACTGGTTGATAAGATTCTTCACACTACAAATGTGTTTCGCGACAATCAGGAGACAGGCGAACTGATAATGGACAGTAACGATCTGGAACGCGAGCGTGGTATCACGATTCTGGCTAAAAACGTATCTGTAACTTACAAGGGCGTAAAAATAAATGTAATTGATACTCCAGGTCACGCCGACTTTGGCGGAGAGGTGGAGCGTGTGTTGAAGATGGCTGATGGTGTGTTGTTGCTGGTAGATGCGTTTGAAGGTCCGATGCCACAGACTCGTTTTGTGCTACAAAAGGCGCTGAACCTGAACCTGCACCCGATAGTGGTGATAAACAAAGTGGATAAGCCTAACTGCCGCCCTGATGAGGTGCATGATGCGGTGTTTGAATTGTTCTTTCAGCTAGATGCTACTGAAGAGCAGTTGAACTTCCCTACTATATATGGTTCGTCTAAGCAAGGCTGGTTTAATACCTCGCTGACACCTACTGAAGATATAACTGTGTTGCTGGATACGATACTGGAAAAAGTACCTGCCCCTAAAGTGGTGGAAGGACCAGTGCAGTTGCAGATAACATCGCTTGATTATTCATCGTTCCTAGGTAGGATAGCGATAGGTAAGATAACACGTGGTGTGCTGAAAGAGGGACAACCAGTGATGCTGTGCAAAATAGATGGTAGCATGGTGCGTAGCCGTGTGAAGGAGCTATATGTGTTTGTGGACATGGGTAAAAAACGTGTAACAGAAGTGCAGTGTGGTGATATATGTGCGGTGGTAGGTATAGAAGGCTTTCAGATAGGTGAAACTATAGCTGATGCTGAGAACCCAGAGGCTGTAGAAATAATACCGATAGATGAGCCTACGATGAATATGCAGTTCAGCATCAACAACTCGCCTTTCTTTGGTAAGGAGGGTAAGTTTGTGACGAGCCGCCACATACGTGACAGGCTGATGAAGGAGCTGGAGAAAAACCTGGCGCTTCGTGTGCAGGAGACTGATGATGCTGATAAGTTTCTGGTATATGGCAGGGGTATACTACACCTGAGTGTACTGGTGGAGACTATGCGCCGTGAGGGTTATGAACTGACAGTGGGTCAGCCACAGGTAATAACCAAGGAAATAAACGGTAAAAAATGTGAGCCATATGAGGTGCTGGTGGTAGATGTGCCTGCAGACTACAGCGGTAAGGTGATAGACCTAGTGACGCAACGTAAGGGTGAGATGCTGATAATGGAAACTAAAGGCATGATGCAGCACCTGGAGTTTGACATACCATCGCGTGGGCTGATAGGGCTACGCTCTAACATGCTGACTAACACGGCTGGTGAGGCTGTGATGGCGCACAGATTTGCAGAGTACAAACCATGGAAAGGGTTTATACCGGGTAGAAGCAATGGTGTGTTGCTGGCTAAGGCTGGCGGACCTGCTACTGGCTACTCTATAGACAAACTACAGGATAGAGGCGCATTCTTTATAGATCCAGGACAGGAAGTATATGCGGGTCAGCTGATAGGAGAGCACATAAAGCCAGGAGACCTAGTGGTGAACATAGTGGAGACTAAAAAACTGACGAACATGCGTGCGAGTGGTACGGATGACTCTGTGCGTATAACACCAAAAATACTAATGACACTGGAAGAGTGTATGGAGTACATACAGCAGGATGAGTGTATAGAGGTGACGCCACAGAACATACGTCTGCGTAAGATAATGCTGGATGAAGAAGACAGGAAGAAGTTTCAGAAGATGATGAAATCTGATTCATAGTTTGAACTTTGGGTAGATATAGCAAACAGCATCTCGGTAAACGGGGTGCTGTTTTGTTTTTTGGGGGAGTAAGGAACGGAGGTATGGGCGGAAATATTGGAGTAATCCCAACATTTGGGGGAGAATGGATGTCTTATGAAGGGTGAGCATGTGAAAAGTGCTGATTATAAGTGAGGAAAGATTATATTTATGGTGCGTTGCTAAAGCTGATGGAAAAATGAAAAGATTATATATTGTACTGTTTGCTTTGCTGGTAGTGGTGGGTGAGGTGAAAGCCCAGTTTGTGGCTGATCTGGATGGTTTTCCGCTGGTGACAACTGGCTGGAACATAGGTGGATTTGGGACGGTTGTGGACAGCAGTGTGCGACTGACATCGCCATCGACGACACAGAATGGCTATGTGTACTATAACACACCGGTGAACCTGACAGGCTGTGGACAGTTTACTGTAGACTTTGATTACAGGATACAGCAGCACTTGTCAACCACGATAGCCGATGGTATAGCATTTTGGTATATCAGTAATCCGCCCAGTGGGTTTGTGACTGGTGGGGGAATAGGCTTGCCGAGTTTTGCGAATGGGCTGATAATGATAATGGATACCTACGACAATACGGCGCCCTTCAATGTGCCGCTGGCTACACTACTGGGGTATGATGGTAGCATAGCAGGGTATACTGAGGGATCGACAGCAGGGCTGCTGGCACCAGTGGTGGGCACGCTGCCTTATATAGTAGATGGTACCTGGCGTCACTGTAAGATAACGTACAATGTGGGCAATATCAATGTATACTTCAACTATAGCCCTATACCAACGTTGACTGGGTTTTATCCGCTGACGATATCGGGATATTTTGGATTTAGCTCTAGTACTGGTGCTGCCTATAGTACCCAGAGTGTGAAGAGTGTGCATATAACTGCGCTGGTGTCGCTGCCAGTGCCTGTGGTGACATCGCCGGTGACTTATTGCCAGAATGATGTGGCTGTGCCAGTGAGTGCTACAGGAGTGACAGGTGCTACGGTAAGGTGGTTTAGCACAGACACGGGAATGACAGCGTCGCTGCCAGGAGCCCCGACGCCTAATACCTCTGTGCCAGGCACTACGACCTATTATGTGCGGCAGTTTGCGGGTACATGTATCAGTCCGCCAGACTCAGTGGTAGTGGTGGTGAACCCACAGCCATTGCCGCCAGCAATAACCGGAGTAACTGCTTACTGCCAAAATGCGCCCTTTGTACCGTTTACGACTACTGGGTCGGGGGTGATGTGGTATGCAGCGGCTACAGGTGGAACGGGCAGTGCCACGGCACCCGTAGTGCCTACAACAGTGCCTGGAACCTATAAGTACTATGCATCGCAAACGTTGCTGGGATGTGAGAGCTTGCGGGACTCTATAACAGTGGTGGTGCATGCTACCCCAGCTACGCCAGTGCTGACAGCAGGACTGAATACTTATTGCCAATTTGCACCCTTTGTGCCGTTTGCGGTGACGGGAACTAATGTGAGATGGTATACAGTGCCAACTGGGGGCATGGGTACTACGATAGCACCTGTAATAAATACAAGTGTGCCCGGCAGCTATAACTACTATGTGACGCAGACCGACACTAACGGCTGTGAGAGCGACCGCCTGCATGTGCCTGTGACGGTATATGCAGAGCCACCAGCACCTACTGCCTCAGATGTAACGCACTGCCAGTATACACTGGCACCGCCGCTGATAGCGGGTGGTGTGGGTATGGTGTGGTATGGACCGGGAATAGGTGCTGGAGGCACTACGACAACGCCTGTACCATCGACAGCATTGACTGGCAAGGATACATTCTTCGTGACACAGACAATAGATGGCTGTGTGAGTGATAGTGCTATGCTGGTGGTGACGGTAGATAGCACGCCAGAAACACCAGTGGCTATGAGCAATAGTCCGGTGTGCGAAAACGATACCTTGTTTTTGTGGGCTAGTAGTGGTACTGGTGGTGTGAGCTGGACATGGGCGGGGCCTAATACGTTTGCGGATGTGGTGCCCAATACGAGTATACTGAATGTGACACCTGCTGCGGCAGGGTTTTATACTGTAACAGCTACGCTGGGCTCTTGCAGCTCTGTGGCGCTGGTAAGTGTGAGCATAACACTGTTGCCACCGGTGACCATAACCAGCAATAGTCCTGTATGTAGTGGCGCCAATGATACTTTGTTTTTGCAGGCGGTGAGTAGTGTGGGTGCTACGTATACCTGGAGTGGTCCATATGTGTTTTACTCTAACGCACAAAACCCATCGAGAACGCCAGTGAGTGAAGAGTATGAGGGTACGTATCATGTGACGGTGACACTGGATGGCTGTGTGAATACTGCTAGCCATAAGGTAGTAGTGAACCCAACACCCGCTGCGCCTTGGGTAAAATGGCTGACCTATTGCCAATACTATGATGCGCCCTACCTGCAGGCATATGGTAGTAATGTGCTGTGGTATACGTCGTCGGCAGGGGGAGGGGTAGGTAGTGCTGCGCCACCTAAACCACAAACAGATGTGGTGGGTATCAACTTCTACTATGTGAATCAGACAGTAGCTGGTTGCCCCAGTGTGATAGACTCAATAAGGGTGCTAGTGAACCCTAAGCCTACTGTAACTGTGAGTGAAGATACGGTGGTGTGCCCAAGAGATAGTGCTGTGCTGACGGCAGTAAATGCTGATGCGATAGCCTACTATAGCTGGTACCCTGATATGTACCTGAGCGATACTAACGGAGCCACTGTAATAGTGCGCCCCGAAACTGACATGAGCTACACAGTGGTGACCAGAAATATGTATAACTGTGCAGATACTGCTACAGTAGCCGTTGCCGTGCGTGCTGATGCGGTAATACATCTAGAAGACTCTGTAATGCTGTATCCGGGAGAGGTGTACAAGATCAGTCCGTCAACCAACTGTACACAGTTTAGCTGGACTCCATCGGGTGGGCTGAGTGGTAAGTATTTATCTAACCCAGTAGCTGCACCTGAAGTAAGTACTAAGTATGTGGTAACTGGTAAAACTGAGTGGGGCTGTGTAACTAAGGACTCGATAAACGTGGTGGTGAATACGGAAGCGGTACTTACATTGCCTAATGCCTTTGCGCCTGGTAATGGTGTGAATGGGCGATTTAAAGTAATAAAGAGAGGACTAGCAACGCTGCAGCACTTCAGGATATATGACAGATGGGGTGTGGTGGTGTATGAAACAAAGGATATAGAAGAGGGATGGGATGGAACGTACAAAGGTGTGCCACAACCAGTGGGCGTGTATGTGTATGATGTAAGTGCAGTGACTGTAAATGGCGAGGTGTACAAAAAGACAGGTAATGTGACATTGCTGAGGTGATAATAGCGTAAGTATATGTGAAATATGGTAAGTTATTAATATAACGGTGCTGATAAGTGCCGTTATTTTTTTTGTAATAATGGCTGTAACGACCCATCCAAAAAGGAAAAATAGCTGTCTACTATAAATGATGGGGATTAAATTCGAATAATTTTCGAGATTAATCGCCGTTTTCAGTTGTTTATAGTTGATGAATTTTGATATAATTAGGTGTTTTCTGAAAATTACTTATTTTTATAGGTGTTATTGGGTTTTCGGGATTGTGCAGGTTGTGGTGCCTGATGATTTTTTGTAAGGATAATCAAGTTAGCGTTATGAAATTACGTAGTGTTATATTTTTATTGTTGAGTGGGGTTTTAGGTCTTCAGACATCGTCTAAGGCTCAACTGGTGGGGGATCAGATATTTTTGCAAGGCAGATGGCTGGAGGTAGGTGTAGCACCTAACGGGTGCTGGGGAAACACTATGCCAGTGCCTGCTTCCTATCATACACATACAGGTGCCGCTATAGGTAGTTATCCAGACCCATTAACAGGCGTAGCAGCAACAGGTAATGGTATAGATTTTTCGTATGATGTGGGTCGTGATGGTTGGACAGCAGGAGAGCCAGCAAGTGCGGGAAACTGTTGTTTTTACGGAGCATTTTTCTTGCCAGGTACACCATTTGACGGCTGGTCTATACAAATGAATGGTATCAGGAGTGATGCGTTTTACACCAGTGGTCCTGTGGGTGGTTTTGCTGTGAGTGGTGGAGCTACTTTTTCGGGTACTAACGTTGGTTACGAAAGTAATATAGGCTCACCATGTGGGCCATATATGCAGAGCAATGCAATAGGTAAGTGGGCGGGTAATTATACTGCAGGAGGTAGTACTATATCTATTAGAACAACTAACAGAGTAGACACCAATGCATCTTGGGATCTGGTGAATGTGACTATAAAGAACACAGGAGCAACACCTGCAACTGGCGTTTATTACTTTGTGACCGGCGACCCAGATAATGACCAGACAATAACTGGTGGTAGTTTTCCTACCAACAACAGGGTGTATCAGCAAGGAGATGCAGCTCAAAGAAGGCAGGTACTGGCTCGCGCACCTACTCGTCCTAATGCGTTTTCTGGTTTGGCAGCAAAGGATTGCCGTGCAAAAGCATTGATTTATACTGCCTGGCCTCCTACATTGGTGCCAGGTAATGCTCTGGACTTGATATACAATCAAACAGCAACAGGTATAGGTACCGCATATTATAATGTAGGAGACCATACAGGTAGTGATATAGCATATGGATTGGTGTTTAAACTGGGCGACCTTGCTCCGGGAGATAGTACACGTCTTTCGTTTGCGTGGGTATTTAGCGATTCTACTGCTATTGATAGTGCATTTCAGAGTCCAACCCTAAATGTGAACTGTGCCTTGGCCCCAAGTATTGATACATTTTATCCATGCGGATTGGCTACAATACCAGTGAGTATCGTAAATGGAGAGTGGGGAACTACTAACTGGGTATGGTCGCCAGCTACAGGCTTGTCTAGCACTACAGGAACCAGCAATACAATTACAACAGCAGCACTTGGTGGTGAGATTACTTACACCATAACTGGTACTGATACAGTATCATGTAATCAATTTAGATTGTTGCTTACGCTGCCAGCATGCTTTACGGCCATAAGCAATAGCCCCGATACAGCAAGGCTTTGTGTGGGAGATACACTGACACTTACTGCAATAGGCGACTCTACCGGAGCTACCTATGAGTGGAGAGGACCAGGATTGACAGGAATAGTAAGGGGGTTTGCTCAAAGTGTGAATGTGTTTCCAACAGTGATGTCAGATACTGGATGGTACTATGTAGTGAAAACAGTGGGTGGAGTGCTAGATACTGTTCGCACCCATGTAATGTTGAAACCGTTACCATTGGTAACTGCTACTTATAATCCACCGGTGTGTTCTGGTACTACATTACTACTGTCTACTACACCTGACTCGCTGGGACAGACGTGGAGCTGGACAGGGCCAAATGGTTTTACCTCAGGAATATCTGATCCAGTTGTGCCTAGTGTAACTACGGCAGCATCGGGCTTATACAAGATCATATCTACATTGAATGGGTGTATAGATAGTACTACACTATCAGTGACGATAGACTCGACACCAGAGGTGCCGACGATAGGCAGTAATAGTTTTGTGTGTGAGGGTGATACGTTGTTGCTGACATCGAGCTGTGCAACACCTGGAGTGACCTATAGCTGGACGGGGCCATCAGGGTTTACGTCGACAATGCAGAATCCGATGCTGACCAATGCACCATTGACTGCTAGCGGAACATACACTGTAACAGTAAGACTGGGTACCTGTACTAACCGTAACACTGTGCTAGTGGAGATAAGGCCAACACCAGTGCCAGTGCTGGGCAGTAACTCGCCAGTATGCTCGGGCAATGCACTGAACCTGAACTGTACGGTGCCAGTGGGTGCGATATTTGATTGGAGTGGCCCATCGGGATTTGTATCTACTGTACAGAATCCAAGTATCAATCCTGCTTATACTAATAACAGTGGAACATACTCTGTAACAGTGACACTGAATGGTTGTCCTTCGGTACCTGCAAATATAACAGTAGTAGTAGACACAACACCTACAATAACGCTGCTAACTACCAACAGTCCTGGTGCACCTGGACCATCTATATGTGAAGGGGATACACTGACACTGAATGTAAACTCTACTACACTAGGTGTGGGTTACGTATGGAGCGGTCCGATGTCGTTTACCTCTACTTCTCAGAATCCGGTTATTTATCCTGCAAGTGTTGGTTCATCGGGAGTGTATACGGTAGTAGTGGCAGTAGGGTCGTGCTCTGTGAGTGCAGCCATAACTGTAACGGTAACAGCTACACCACCTGTGACGATAACGAGCAATACACCAGTGTGTAGCGGGGCAAATGATACCTTGTTCTTACAGGCAATAAGCACTGTAGGTGCCACCTTTACCTGGACAGGGCCTTATACGTTCTTCTCTAATGCACAAAACCCATCGAGAACACCAGTGAGTGTGGAGCATAGTGGTGTGTATAATGTAACTGTGTTTCTGGATGGATGTTACAACAATACATCGCATACGGTAGTAGTGAACCCAACACCTGCTGCACCATGGATAAAATGGTTGACGTATTGCCAGTACTATGATGCGCCTTATCTGCAAGCATTTGGTAGTAATGTGCTGTGGTATACATCGTCGGCAGGAGGAACAGGAACAGCCGCGCCACCTAAGCCACAAACAGATGTGACTGGTATATCGTTTTACTATGTGAATCAGACAGTAGAAGACTGCCCTAGTGTGATAGACTCGATAAGGGTACTGGTGAATCCGAAACCTACTGTAACTGTAAGTGAAGACGAGACAGTATGCCCAAGGGATTCAGTAGTGATGACGGCTGTGAATACTGATGCCATAGCGTATTATAATTGGTATCCGTATATGTATCTGAATGATACTGTAGGTGCAACGGTTGTAGCACGTCCTGAAACAAATATGGAGTATACTGTGGTGACCAGAAATATGTATAATTGTACGGACACTGGTACCATAAGATTGATGGTGAAACCTGATGCGGTGATACATCTGGAAGACTCAGTAACGTTGTATCCGGGTGAGACATACCAGTTAGACCCATCTACTAACTGTAACATGTTTAGTTGGACGCCATCGGGCGGGTTGAGTGGTAAGTATATATCTAACCCGATAGCAGCACCAGAGGTGAGTACTAAATATGTGGTAACTGGTGTAACTGAGTGGGGATGTAAAACCAAAGACTCGATAAATGTAAATGTGGTCACAGAAGGTATACTGACTGTGCCGAATGCATTTGCACCGGGTAATGGTATCAATAGTAAGTTCAAAATCATCAGAAGAGGATTTGCTACTCTGCGCCACTTCAGGATATATGACAGATGGGGTGTGATGGTGTTTGAGTCGAAAGATATAGAAGATGGCTGGGATGGCACTTACAAAGGCGTTCCACAACCACTGGGTGTATATGTGTATGACATCAGCGCTGCAACAGCTAGTGGCAAGGTGTTTAACAAGAGTGGTAATGTGACCCTGTTGAGATAATTGTGGTAATTAGACTTTAAGATTACACACAGAAGCCGCCAGAATGGGCGGCTTCTGTGTTTGGTATAGTTGCGGGGAAGTATGATGGATAGTGAATTGTGGAGAGAATAATGAGTATTATTGTAATAGCATAAACATACAAGACTATGAAAGGACATCATCATTATGCATTGACAGTAGAATGGACTGGCAATAATGGCACTGGTACCAGCCATGCGGCAGCGTATGAGCGCAGCCATACAGTGCGGATAGATGGTAAACCAGATCTGATTTGTTCGTCAGACCCGGCATTCAGAGGAGATAATACGAAGCACAATCCGGAGGAGTTTTTGCTGGCGGCTGTGTCTTCTTGCCATATGTTGTGGTATTTGCACTTGTGCGCTGATGCGGGTATAATAGTAAATGACTACACAGACTATCCGGAAGGGGAGATGGTAGAGGCTACTGCTACAGAGAGAGGGAGGTTTACAGAAATAACCCTGCACCCACTAGTGACCATTACAGATAGCACACGTGTACTGGATGCAGAACACCTGCATGAGAAGGCAAGGGAGAAGTGTTTTATATCTAACTCCTGTAACTTTTCGATACACCATCAGCCAACGATAGTGGTAAAGGCCGTGGGTGAATGATTCATTGGCTATCCCTTTTTTGCTGGCTCCCGAAGTATAGTTTTTAGTTTTTCGGGTGCAGTTTTTCTGAAGTCGGACAGGTATATTTCGTGATGCAAGCCGTCTTTGAGAAGGTTGTTTTGCTGCATGTAATTGTTGAGTATGATGAGGGAATCGTGTTCGGTAGCGAAAGGGCCGATGTGTAGTATGTGTACTGCCTGCATGGCTGGTAGCTGGTAGTAGGCTATTTGCTGCGCTTCTTTAATGGCTTTTTTGTTGAACACTGTATTAGCAGCATCTGTTACCATTTGTTGGGTAGCAAAATCGGGCAGGCGAAGTAATAAACGATAATCCCAATCGGAGCGAGGGATATTGACTGGAGCATCAGTGATAGTGAGATTGGGGTAAAGTAATTCGTCATACCACCATTGGCATTCGAGCTTGGGTACTGTGAAGTCGTTGTCCAGAGCTTTGCAAGCAAACTTAACTGTATAGGCAGTGCCATACATGGCGGCAATGTTGGCAGCAAATTGAGGTTCGTTAGGGTCGCCCTTACCTACCAAGGAAATGTACTGAGCTGCTGGGAAAGATAGAAGTGCAGGGGTGGTTTTGGCGGTGTAGTATTCTTTGTATTGTTTGGATAGATCGGTTTTCATAAATGAATGTTTAATGCACTGCAAAATAAGTTTATACTGATGTTGCAAAGTATGTTTGTGGTTAGTTTTTTACATTTACAGTTCAACATAATTCGTCAGTTTTGAAAAAGGTTTTATTTTTTGCGTTGTTGTATATAGGTGTGTGTCAACTAGTAAGTGCGCAGACACTGAAGAAATATACTATTGGTAAATCGGGTTGTTCGGCTTATTTTTTCTGCAATCCGGGTACGTTTGAAGTAACGCATAGTCCTGATTCGTCGGTGGTGTATACGGGCGAATGTAAGGATGGGGCCGTGACCTATGACCTGATATGTGTGCAACT